>JBDGYW010000945.1:0-2976 GCA_039588935.1 Gemmatimonadota bacterium
CGATTGCGAGAACGGGGAACAAACTGCTCCGATACCACCTACCGCATCCGGAGACTGCACGACTTCAGAATATGGTGGCGGTGGCGGCGGGACTACTGAATGTTGCTCCGATCTCCCGGCTACCGTGTTCCTGGCTGTGAGCAGCGATGCCGCATCCTGCAGTTGTGCGGACGGGGCGTACTCTTTGACATGGCAGGGATTTCAGTACACCGGCACGCACACGATCTGCAACAGTTCATGGGCGATCACTCTCACTTGCACCAGCAACAACTGGGTGCTGAGTATTTCGTGTGATGGCGGGTCGTCTGGCAATGCCACCGACACGTCCTACGACTGTGACCCGTTCCTGCTGAACTTCCCGGCATTCCAGCATCCGAATCCGGGATCAAACAGTGTCTGCTGTGATAGCAACAAGTTCACATCATTCAATATGACCGTGACGGAATGAAACTCACCGGAAGGCCACTTGAGATTGCGTCGGGGGCGGCTGGTATCTCACGCCGGAAGGTTGTTGAGTACCGCAGCCGATGGAAGCGGGAAGGTTACGAGCTGCCGGACATCGACTGGGATGCAGTGCCAGTTTCCGATGGTCAAACATACGTGTCCAGAAGCGGCAAGCCGACAGAGCCACCGAAGGGGCCGGGTTCGGAACTGAGGCAGTGGCTGTCCGAGACGTTCGGGTTCCCGTCCTGCGGATTCTGCCGCGATCTCGCAAAGGACATGGACGAGTGGGGAGTGGAAGAATGCCGTAATCGGTTAGATGAAATCGCTGACCGGATCATTGAGAATACACACACGTGGATTGCAGAGGCGACAAAGGAGGGAGCGACTCCGAGCAGGTTTCAGAAGTTGCTGGTGAAGTCTCCGGATGCTGTGAAGCGACCCGCAATCAGACTGGGCGTCTCTCGCGCGATTAACGCCACGGAGCAAAGGTTGATTCGCCTGGGGGAGTCGGTGGCCGTCGTGATTCCGTGCCACAATTACGCTCGTTACCTCGGCGAGTGCATCGACAGCGTGCTCGCTCAGACCGCAAAGCCGCGAGAGGTTGTTGTGGTGGATGATAGCTCGACCGATGGGCCGCAAGTTCCGGACGACGTGACGCTGATACGAATCAATGCTGGTCACGTGCTGGACGCACGCAAGGCGGGGTTTGATGCGACGACGGCACCCTACGTATGCTTCCTCGATGCAGACGATACGATCGGCCGGGATTATCTGGAAGCGGCGATAGAGATCCTTGACGACGACTGGAAAACGGCGATTGCATATAGCGACACGTTTCATTTCGGGGAGTCGGATGATTGGTCGAATCAACCATCGAAGTTGAATCGCGAGGGTATCGACAGGGTGAACCGCATCCACGCCGGCGCGGTTGTTCGCCGTTCGGCTGTCGAGATCGCAGGCGGTTTTGACATTCACCGCGGAGCTCAGGCGTATGCTGACTGGCACGTGTGGCGCAAGATTCTGGATCACGGGTGGGACGCCAGGAAGTCCCGAATGTCTGTCTATAACTACCGCAAGCACGGCGAGGCCATGATGGACAGGTCGCAGCCGACATGGTTTGAGGCACAGGGGCTGGAGTCGGAGACCGTGAGCCTGCTGATTCCGCTGTCTGGCAGATCGTGGGGACCGGTGGCCGATTTTCTGAGAGATCAGACGTGGCCGCACAGCCAGCTCGAGTTGGTGCTGGGCGATACATCACAGGATGCCGTGTTCTCCGATTGCGTCCGCAACTGGATGCGTCGCTGTGATTATCCGGACGTGCGGCATGTCCAATTCAAGGCTGGAGAACGCGGGCTGGCCGACAAGGACCGGAGGGGAAATAAGGGCGTCCAGCGAGAAGTCAACCGGGCCATGTCGAGAATCTGGCGGCGACTGACCCGCGGGTTGACCTCGAGGTACACGTGGACACTCGAAGACGACGTTACTCCGCCAGATGATGTGCTGGACCGGATGCTGAGATCAATGGAGCGTGGAGTCGATGCTGTGTGTGCTCCGTACAGATCGCGGTACGAGGATCACTACATTGTGCGGGAACTGCGTCGCGGCAACAAAAGCCCACAGCGGCGGCGAAAGGGAGTCAAGCGGATCGAGTCATGCGGGTTTGGCTGCATGGTCTGCAGGAGCGCGTTTCTCCGGGATCACGTATGGGACGATCCGGAGAACAGGTGGTATGACCCGTGGTTTTTCACCTCAAATGACATGGTTGTGATGTGCGACTGGGATATTGAGGTTGCACACGGCTCAGTGACCAAACCTTCTCTTGAGGAGAGTGCTGTCCCAGTCTAAGTCTACGCGTTCCCATTTGTCATGTTCGTCAGTGTAGATGACGACGCCGGGCAGTACGTACCACGCAAGCCACCATGCTATCAATGCACCGGCCAGCGTGGCTGGTATCAGTCTAGTTTTGTGACTGTGCTGCACGTGGTCGTCCTCGCTTGGGCCGATTCGTCGCGAACTTCCGCACGTCCGCCAGCAGCACCAGCGGCCATCCGCCATGCCGCTGATGCGGGACGTCGCCTCGCTCGATCGCCGCTGCCAGGGTAGTGCGAGCAATCCCGACCTCTGCCGCCGCCGCACTGACTGTGAGTAGTTGCTGTCCCATGCCGTTATCGTAGGCGTCTCAGGTCATTTTGTCAATCTGCCAATATTTTCTGGGATGCAGGGTTGCAATCACGGCACGGTGACGATATTGTTCACTCATCAGACACGCAAACGAAAGGCGGAAAACATGATAACACACCTACTGCTGACGATCGGCGGACCTGAAACACGGAAGACGCATGTGCATAAAAAAAGGGAATTGGCGACACAAATGTGTCCGCGACGTCACCAATCAAAGCGACGCACCAATCCCCTGGCACGGGTCACGAAATCGGTTCGATTCCGACACCCCGTGCGCAAGTATAAGCAGTCTCACGCCATTGACACAACCGAAGCACACGCCACCCAATGATAACACACCTACTGCTGACG
>JBDGYW010000946.1:0-2974 GCA_039588935.1 Gemmatimonadota bacterium
TGCCCTTTACTAACCGGGGTCATTTGTGATACACTTACGCGAACTAGTGCGGAATCGTTGTCACGTTATCGTTGTGACCATTTTGCCGCTGCCGGGGGGAAAGTACGGCTTCGTCGGCAAATGGAAGTTCTCCTAAACGGAAAAGAGGTACGGTTATGGACAAAGTCATCGAGGTTCGCTGGCATGCAAGAGGCGGACAGGGCGCTAAGACTGCGGCGACCGTTCTTGCCGAGGCTGCCATACACGAAGGGAAATACAGTCAGGGATTTCCCGAGTACGGTCCGGAACGCATGGGCGCGCCGGTGAGGGGTTTCACGAGGATAGCTGATGTCCCGATACGGCGTCATTGCGCCATCGAGGAACCGGACGTGGTCGTTGTGCTTGACGAGACGCTCCTGGAAAGCGCCGGAGTATGCGACGGTCTCGCTGAGGATGGTTGCCTGATCGTCAACTCCAAACGCGACCACAAAGAGGTGTGCGAGGAGGCCGGCGCCGGCAACCGCGAGATCTGGGTGGTTGACGCGACCGGGATAGCCCTCGACGAGCTCAAACGCGACATACCGAACACGCCGATGGTTGGAGCGCTCCTCAAGGCGACCGGACTGCTCAAACTCGAGACCGTTATCGCCGATGTCGAGAAGAAATTCGCGAAGAAGTTCAAGAAGAGTATCGTGGACAGCAACATAACCGCCATTAAGCGAGCGTACGAGGAGGTCACGCATAAAAAATGTCAAAGCTAAAAGGATGGAAAGATATCCCTCGCGGTGGCGCGATCCTGAAAGCGGGTTCGGCGCAAGAGTACGAGACCGGTTCGTGGCGCACGTTCCGGCCCGTCCACATTGAGGAAAACTGTATCAATTGTCTGCGGTGCTGGATATACTGCCCGGACTCAGCGATACTGCTCAAGGACGGCAAGGTGGTTGGGATGAACCTCACCTACTGCAAGGGCTGCGGGATATGCGCTCATGAGTGTCCGGCGAAGGAGAAGGCTATCGAGATGGTGCGCGACGCTGACCATAGGGAAGGTTAGGCGAACGTACAAGTTAGGTTCTTTGACGAGGTATTGATAAGAAAGGCTAAATCGTGGCTACTAAGACTAAGAAGGCTAAAGGCGCAACAAAAGGTACGCGCGTGGCGCTCACGGGTAACGACGCTGTCGCCGAGGCATGGAGACAGATCAACCCCGATGTGGTCGCCGCATACCCCATCACTCCTCAGACGGAGCTGATGCACAAGTTCGCGGACTTCGTCTCGGACGGGCTGGTGGACACCAAACTCGTTCTCGTGGAATCCGAGCACAGCGCTATGAGCTGCGTGATCGGCGCAAGCTCTGCCGGATGCCGATGCGCTACCGCGACGTGTGCGAACGGGCTTGCACTCATGTGGGAGATGATCTACATAGCGGCGTCGCTGCGGCTGCCGATCGGCATGGCGGTCGTCAACCGGGCGGTTAGCGGCCCCATCAACATCCATTGCGATCACAGCGACAGCATGGGCGCGCGCGATTCCGGCTGGATCCAGCTCTACAGCGAGAACGTGCAGGAGGCGTACGATAACGCGGTACAGGCGTTCAACATAGCCGAACACCCGGACGTGCTCCTGCCGGTCATGGTGACGTTGGACGGGTTCATACTGAGCCACACCACAGAGGTGCTCGAGATTCTCCCGGACGAGGCCGTACGCGAGTTCATCGGCGAGTACAAACCGGATTTCAGTCTGCTCGACCCGAAACATCCGATCACCATGGGCCCTCTCGACCTGCCCGACTACTTCTTCGAGCATAAACGGCAGCAGTTTGAGGCCATGGACCACGCGCCACGCGTCATAACCGAAGTCGCGGAGAAGTTCGCCGAACTTACGGGACGCCATTACGGGTTCATCGAACCGTACAGGATGGACGATGCGCGCGTGGCGATCGTCGTGCTCGGCTCGACGGCCGGAACAGCAAAGGCCGTCGTGGATATGCTCAGGGAAGATGGTCAGCCGGTCGGTATGGTGAAGGTTCGCATGTTCCGACCATTCCCGGTCGAGGAACTTGTCGACGCGCTCGGCGGCATGGACGCCGTGGCGGTGTTTGACAGGTCCTACTCGTTCGGAGCGATGGGCGGGCCCGTGTTCCTCGAGACGGTCGCGGCCCTGCAAGGCAAGACCTTGCCCATCATCAACTGCATTTACGGTCTTGGCGGACGAGACGTTGGCACCGGGCTCATACGGCCCGTTTTTGAGGATTTGCTCAAGGGGAAAACCGAACCGCGTGTACGGTATCTCGGCGTGAGAGAATAGGAGGACGAAAATGACTGTAAGCCTCAAGGAACTGGCAAAACGGGAGGATCTGCTCTGCGGCGGTCACCGTGCGTGCGCCGGGTGCGCCTGCGCCACGACGTTGCGGCAGATATTGCTGGCTGCGTCGGAGACGAACCTCGTGTGCGGTCTGTCGACGGGATGTATGGAGGTTGTCACCACCATTTATCCGTACACCGCGTGGAAGTGTTCGTTCATTCACAGCGCGTTCGAGAACGTCGCCGTGACTATTGCCGGTGTCGAGACGGCGTACCGCGCGCTCAAGGACAGCGGCAAGATCAAGGACGAGTACAAGTTTATCGCGATGGGCGGCGACGGCGGATCATACGATATCGGATTGCAGGCGCTGTCAGGCGTCATGGAACGCGGCCACGATATGGTCTACATCTGTTACGACAACGAGGCCTACATGAACACCGGTATTCAGCGTTCCAGCGCGACACCCATGGGAGCTCACACTTCCACGAGCCCCGCCGGCAAGGTTGTGCCCGGCAAACAGGTCCACAGGAAGGATCTTACGCAGATAATGATGGCGCACGGTGTGCCATACATCGCACAGGCGTCGCCGCACAACTACCGCGACCTCACAATGAAGGTGAAGAAAGCGCTCGATGTGGAAGGGCCTGCGTTTATCTGCGTCCTCGCATCATGCCATCGCGGCTGGCGGATCAAG
>JBDGYW010000947.1:0-2963 GCA_039588935.1 Gemmatimonadota bacterium
TTCCAGGAACGAACGCGATCTCCTTGAGCCGTATCAGTATTTCTGATACCTTGGGAAACAGTCGTCTTCCCCGGTCACACCGCCGTCACGGTGGCGTCATTCTGCCAGTGGCGCCCACCACCTGGAGGTTTTGCCTGTGCTCGAGTTGCGTACGTTCGGTGGGCTCGCTCTACATCGCCCTCAGGAGCGAGACCCGCAACCACTCGAAACACAGTCCAAGCGAATCGCCTTGCTCGCGTACCTCGCTCTGGCGGCGCCTCGCGGGTTCCACCGTCGCGACACACTCCTAGCCATGTTCTGGCCCGAATCCGAAGAGAGCCGTGCACGCCAGGCACTACGGCAGGCCATTTACGTGCTACGCAACGAGTTGGGGGAAGGCATACTCGTCAACCGAGGTGAGGAGGAGATCGGTCTCAATTGGGACGCGGTATGGTGCGATGCTGCCGCGTTCGATGAAGCAGTGCGCGGGGGAGATTACGAGCGGGCTCTCGAACTTTACCAGGGTAACCTGTTGCCCGGGTTTCATCTTTCCGACGCGCCCGAGTTCGCTCGGTTCCTCGACAATGAGCGGGCAAACTACCGGCGGGAGGCTGCGGCGGCAGCGTGGGCATTGGCTGTGAAAGCCGGTGACAATGAAGACGCCGTGAGCGCGGTTCGTTGGGCGCGGAGCGCGGTTGCCATCGAGCCGTTGGAGGAAGAGCGGCTCCGAACGGTGATCTCGCAATTGGACAAGCTTGGCGACCGTACAGCCGCAATCGGGCTATTTGAGGATTTTGCGAGGCGGCTCGCCAACGAATACGAACTGGAACCAGCACCGGAAACGGTTGATTTGGTGACGATTGTGCGAGCGCGTTCGGTTGCAGTGCGTCCTCAGCCAGCGAGTGCGGATCGCCCAGAGACACATGTAACTCCAACGAGCGGAGTCGAGACTGCAAAGGAGATCCGTCGTCCCTCTCGTTGGGCTGTCGCGATAGTCGCAATTGCAGTCTCAGTGGGAGTGTCCTGGCTCGCCTTCGGCTCGCTCCTTCGGGAGACAGGCTCCCGCGCCAATGCAGCGCCAAGGATCGCGGTGTTGCCGCTCGATAACGTCGGAGCAGAGGAAGACGAGTGGTTTGCCGACGGCATGACCGACGAGATAACGAGCCGGCTGGCGAATCTCGGTGGGCTTGTGGTGATAGCTCGCCAGAGCACGGTTCAGTATAAGGGAAGCACAAAATCTGCCGGGCAGATAGCGGAAGAACTGAACGTGGATTATCTGCTCGAAGGCACCGTGCAGGCTGTGCATGCTGAAGACGGTCTCAGCGAAGTACGCATCAGACCGCAGCTCGTCAGAGCTGACGATGAGGCGCACGTGTGGGCACAGTCGTACACTGTGCCATTCGCCGCCATCAGTGTTCTTCAAATGCAAGGCGAAGTGGCGGACCGCGTAGTGCAAGCGTTGAGCGTGACGGTGGGCGATTCTGAGCGCGGGCGTCTTGACGTAGTCCCCACTAACAACACGGAGGCGTACGAGTTCTATCTACGCGGACGCGAATATGTTGCCGGTGCAGTTCCCGATGAAGACCTCAGGGTGGCCGTGCAAATGTATGAGCGCGCTGTTGAACTGGACCCACGCTTCGCCGTTGCATACGCGGCATTGGCCGAAGCGCACCTGCACCTGTGGTGGCGGTTTTACGATCGGACCCCAGAGCGCATAGTCAGAGCAAAGGCCGCAATTGACAGTGCATTCGCGCAGGACTCATTGCTGCCTGAAGCACAGACTGCTCTCGGATTCTACTACTTCTGGGGCCTCCTGGATTTCGACAGGGCGCTCGAGACATTCGAGGCCGGACGTTCATCGCGACCGCACGACGCCAACCATCTGTATGGCATAGGATCGGTTCTGAGACGCCAGGGACGACTCGACGAGGCGTTGGGGAACCTGTACGCCGCCGCAGACATCAACCCGCGATCTGCACTCGTAGCTCGGGACATTGCGAACACACATGCATTTCTGCGTAATCGCAACGAGGCCGAACGCTATTTCCATCACGCTATCGAGCTGGATCCGGGGTGGCCGACATACGTACGCGATGTGATGCACGTTCATCTTCGCTTGGATGGGAGCTTGACGGATGCCGGCATTAATCTCGCCGAAGCGCGGGAACTTGGCTTCGAGCATCCTGCGCTTACCCTTCTCGAGATTTGGGTGGAGATATCTAGTGGGAATTACCAGAGAGCATTGGATTTGCTCGACGGCATGCCGGTCGATGTGGTGGAAACAAACAGCTTCTTCTACCCGAGACCACAGCTATACGCCGAGGTCTATGACTTGATGGGCGATGTAGAACTGCGGCGCGTGTACTACGACTCCAGTCGAAGTCTCTCGGAAGCGCGCCTCCGTGTGACACCCAATGACCCCCGCGTCCGCAGCGCCCTCGGAATTGCGCACGCAGGATTGGGCGGGCGTGATGATGCAATACGTGCGGGTGAGCGTGCCGTCGAGCTGCGTCCTGTCGAACGAGATGCCTGGCACGGCGTCTACCGGCTGGAGTCTCTGGCGGTGATTCATTCGATGCTCGGCCAGCAAGAAGAGGCCATCGAGCTTCTCGAGTACCTGCTCTCGATTCCTGGCACCCTGACATCTGCCTTTCTAAGGATCGACTACCGGTTCAACGCTCTTCGCAATCACCCGCGGTATCAGGCACTGCTCGCCCGAAACGAATAGACTTCGCCTCTGCCCTCTCGGTCTTGTCAGTTTCATGGGTGCCCGATGATCGAGACCCGTATCGTAACTCACGAGATGGACGAAGCACGAAGCCTCTGCAGTTGCGCCCTACCCACACAACGGTATTGTCAACTTAGTGAGTCCCGGGTGAAGCCGAAGCAGGGTTCGTCCGGATTTGCTCAGGCACCCGTGGCCGCACTCCATTCTTTGAAAGAGCGGGCACGTAGCAACCGGTAATGCCTTGCACTTAGCAGAT
>JBDGYW010000948.1:0-2960 GCA_039588935.1 Gemmatimonadota bacterium
TCATCTCGCGCAGCAGCGCGATGCAGTACAAAGGTGCCGACAAGACGACGCAACAGATCGGAGAGGAGTTGGGCGTCGACTATATCCTGGAAGGAACCATCCTCCGGGAACGACCGTCCGACCCGACGAGCCGAGTACGAATCATCCCACAGCTGATCAGGGTGTCTGACGACACCAATGTGTGGGCCGCGACATACGACGAAGACATGACCGAGGTTTTCCGCGTGCCGTCCGATATTGCCGAGCGCGTCGCGCAGGGCTTGGATATTGCCGTGCTCGAGCCTGAGCGAAGATTGCTGCAGGCAAGGCCGACCGAGAACCTGGAGGCGTACGAATACTACCTCCGCGGCCACGACTATCTGTGGGATAGAGGTTGGACCGCCGAGGATGCCAACATGCTGCAGATTGCCGTCGACATGCTCGAGCAAGCCGTGCAACTCGACAGTGCGTTCGCTCTCGCGTACGCCGAGTTGGCAATTGCCCATTGGTCGTTCTACCGGAGGTTCATCGATCCCACCGAAGAGCGAGGAGCGAGATGCAAGGCGGCGGTCGACAGAGCATTGGAGCTTCAGCCGGATCTGCCAGAAGCCCACTTGGCGTTGGGCCTCTACTACTATTCCGGACCCGACCAGGATCACGAGCGGGCACTGGAGGAGTTTGAGCTCGTGGCGCAGCGTCAACCCAACAACACGCTCGCCCGCGAGTTGATTGGTACGTTGCAGGCAGCCCGTGGCGAATGGGACGAAGCCCTGGAGAACGCGGCCTGGGCGACCTATTTGGATCCGCGGTCGGCTGACCGTGCCGGCTTTGCCGGATGGCTGCACTTGTTGGCACGTCGATACGCCGAAGCCGAGCCCTACCTCGACCGCGCCACGTCTCTAGCCCCGGATCAGGCAGATCCGTACTCCAACCAGATCAACCTCTACCGTGCGTGGAGGGGTGATCACGTAAAAGCTCGCGAGGTGGTCGAGGAGATGATAACGAGGGTCTCCTCGGCGGCGGCCGCAACCGCAATGGTACAGAGCGCGAGGGCACTCATAGCCAGCGGTGATTACGACACGATCTTCGAACAGCTGTCACCGACCTCCTACCGGGGACCGTTCCCATTCAACTATTTCTACGTCAAGGCCGAGTTCTATCGTCTGCGAGGTGAACGAGAACGGTCTCGGGCATACTCCGACTCACTGCTCGCGGCCCTGGAACAGTTGCGCGAGGAACGCGCCGCCGACCCCGACCTGAGCTGGTACCTCGCCTATGCCTACGCGGGGCTTGGACGCAGAGCAGAGGCTATTCAGCACGCGGAGCGGACAGCATCAATGCTTTCCCAGTCCAACAACGCTCTGCGCAAGGCGTACATGCAGCCGAATCTGATCTGGATCTACGCGATGGTCGGCGAGGACGACGCGGCTATGGACCAGATCGAACACCTGCTTTCCGTGCCGTCCAGCATCTCGGCTCTATACCTTCGGGCTGCGCAGTACCCCGGTTCGCTACGCAACCACTCGCGCTTCCGAGAGCTGCTGGCAAGGTAGGAGAACTGGGGGACGGTAGGGCCGAACCGAGGTGAGCGGACCAACGAGCGCGCCAGCGGTCGTTGGTCAACCTACTGATTCAGAGCCGGATCAAGTCTGGCAGGAAACCCTAGCAACTTGCAGTCGAACAGCGAGTTCGCGTCTTCCGATGTTGTACTTCATACCTCTCGATGCAGACTCTGTAAGACCTACCTGACACAGTAGGGGGACACCGCCAGCGGGTTCGCGTGTTCGCCCGACCTCTGCAGTATATTTCAAGGTGTATGTCTGCGGTTTCGGAGGAGAAACTCGACCAAACCTAGGAGCCGTGCCATGAAAAAGAAGACTCGCGCGGACCGTGATCGGACTCGGATCAAACGGAGGGATTTCGTCAAGTCAGGCGGTGCGGCGTTAGCGGGAGGGGTGGTGTTGGGTCGCGCCCCAATCATGGAGAGCAAGGCCCTCTCAGAGTCCCCCGGAGCATCGCCCCTCTTCCCCGTCCAACCAACCCAAGACGGCCGCATTCAAAGTTACCGGATCCTCGGGCGCACCGGATTCAGGGTGTCCGACATCAGCCTTGGCGCAAGCTTCCTGAGAGAGGCCAATGTGGTCCGGTATGCCTTCGACAAAGGGATCAATTACATCGATACGGCGGAGGCCTACTCTAACGGAGCCTCCGAACGTGCCATACGAGAGGCCCTTCAGCATATCGATCGGGAAGAGATCTTCATCTCAACGAAGGCCTACATCAGGCCCGGGGACGACAGAGAAGCGGTGCTCAGGAAGGTCCGCCAGAGCCTCGAACGCCTGAACACCGAGTACATCGACGCTTACATGATGAGTAGCGTCAGCAGAGTGGAGGTGTTGAACCACCCGGGGTACCACGCCGCCATGGACCAACTCAAAGCCGAGGGGAGGGCAAGGTTCACCGGGGTGACCTACCACGGTCCCGAGGCGACCGATCAGACGGGGACGGCCGACGTCCTCTGTGCTGCGGCGGAGGACGGCCGGTTCGACGTGCTGCTCCTGGTGTACAACTTCTTGAACCACTCCGAAGGCGACCGGATCATCGCGACGTCCAAGGCCAACAATGTGGGGACGACCGCAATGAAGACCGCCCCCGGAAAGCTCAGGGCCGAGCCGTTCGACCCCGAGAACCTCACTGAGGTCTTCCAGCAATACCTCGACGCCATGTTGCGGGCCGGAACGAGCCGTGCGTCGGCGCTGCGGGAACTACGGGCCTATTCGGATGCGCAGAACGAGTTCGTGGAGAGGACCCAGCGCTTCGCGGAGCAGTACGGGATCGAGAACGATGAAGCCCTTCAATTGGCCAGCATCCAATGGGTGCTTCAGAACCCGGACATGCACACAGCGTGCATTTCGGCCTGGAACTTCGATTTCGTCGACAAGATCGTTGCCCTCTCCGGTACTCAGCTCACCGCCCCCGGG
>JBDGYW010000949.1:0-2960 GCA_039588935.1 Gemmatimonadota bacterium
ATTGGTCACCTCCTTCAGCACCCTTTCGAGGGCGTCAGACGACGTATGGTTGGCCTGCACGTCCGCCTTGGCCGCTCGTGCCATGTCTGTTCTCATTGTAGCAGATTCGATGAGCGTGGTCAGGGCGTCCTTCCAGGCGTCAACATCGTGGGGGACGACCATTCCTGTGACGCCGTCCCGGACCTCGTGGTACGGGTCGAGGTCGCTGTAGATGCCCGCGGCAGCCGTCATGCCGTATTCGTAATACTTGATGGCCGATTTCCCACGGTTGAAGTCGTTTGGGAGCAGGGGGGCAAGGCCAATGTCGGCACCGAGCCGCGCCATTATCTTGTTGAAGGCGGGGAACTCGCACCAGCGGATGGCGTGGAAGTTCTTTAGTTTCAACGCCCAGACGGGCGTGCCGCCACAGAATATCATGCGGGCGTTGGGGTACTTGGGCAGGACTGATTCGATGACGGGGCGCAGGAACTCCATCTCGCCCCAACGACCTCCCGAGGCGCCTGTGAAGATGATGCGGACCGTGTCGTGGGGTTCGGGGGCGCCATTGTAATACAGTTCCATGACGAAGTTGGGGACAATGTGGGACTTCTGGTCCACCATGTCGCGCAAGAACTCCGTGGTGGTGGTCGTCGCACTGGCAACCTTCATGAAGTGTTTGAGGACCTTGTTGGGAAACGACGCCTTGCCCATGTTGACAGATGCCTCATTGTAGCCGGGGACTGCTTCAATAAGGTCGTCATAATCCACAATGAATGGAATACCACAAGCCTCACGCAAAGCCTCCAACTTGCTGACACGATCTAGCGACGTGCCATACCCAGTATAAATGGCATCAGGACGATGCTTGCCTGCCCACGCAAACCAGTCCTCCGGTACCCAGTTGAACGTGATGCCGTAGTCCTCCATGTCGCTGCGGTCCCGCTCATCCATGAAGGCATGGACCTCGTGGCCCGCCTGCTTGAGCATGTGGGCGTGGTGCCAGATGCGGTACGTGCAGATGCCACGAGGGCCGCTTTGGAGGGCAAGGACTTTCATGCCATCATCTCCCGGTAGATGGCGTCGTGGGCGGCTATCCAATTATGCTTGGTCGGCAATACGGGCCATGGACCAATGGGCGGGTTGTTGCGGACCATCTCGATCTTCCCGACCATGTCGCTGACCGTGCCGTTGGTGATGTAGCCTGATTCGCCGTCCTTGACGTACATAGCCATGGAGCCGGTGGGTGTGGTGACTACGGGGATTTGGCGGGCAAGGGCCTCTAATGCGGGCATCGGGCCAGCGTCCACGTAAGACGCCACAACATAACAATCGATGGCATTGAAGAAGTCGTCTACGTTTTCGAAGTGCCGGTCCTCACGCTCGCTCATGCGCGTGCCGTCCACAAGTTCTACGCCGGCCATACGACAGGCAGCGCGGATTTCTTGGAATCGCTTGCGAGAGTTCTCAAACTCGACAACAAGCGTGGTGTCTTCGATGCCGAGGATGCCCACGGTGAACTCACTGGATTTGCTCTCATGGATGCCGGGTTCGACCCAGAGCGGAACCAGTATAGACTCGTACTTGATGCGTCCGAGGTCACAAAGACGTTGGTGGTCGCTGACCGTGAGCCGGTCTATGGGATACTTGTAAAGCATGGAGTAGAACTCTTTGTCCATGCGGGGCATAACGTGGTGGACGGCGACAAGAGACTGTCCAACCGTGATGCCATACTTCTTGACGTGTTGTTCGTAGTGACGCCAGAAGGGGTAGTGCATGATGTCGTACTCGTTGAACTTGTCGGCACTATGGACGCCCTGGAGCATTTCTACGTAGTCGAGTTCTACGAGTGGCGCGTATAGGTGTACCAATGCTCCCAGCAGGTCGCCCGTGTAGATACCCACCTTACCCATTGAGATACTCTCCTATGAACAGGAACGGTGTGTCCTTCTTGAATGTGAAGTGGTCCATGGCCTCGTCTATGCCGTTGTCCTCTATGTTGTGGGTGTGACCATGTGCCCGTATAACATCGCGCCCACCGTCGTTGTACGTGTAACATCGCGGCTTGTCCTTGACCTCATCACGTATGACGGCGCGGTCATGGTGGTCAGCCACCCACCAACCCGCTTGATGTGCTGCCCTGTAAACAGCGGGTGTCATGAGCCAATGTGGCGCCTTGAAACCACGGATAAACCCACGGTCCACGCACCTCTGGAACTTGGCCATGGCGTCCTCCTCGGTCCAATAAAAGCATTCGCCCTTCGTGTGGTACCACCCGTGCATGGCTATCTCTATCCAATCGAGGTCAAGGTACTGTTTAAGTAGAGTGTCGCTGATACGCTGCGGGATGGTAAATAGCGTGACCTTGCCATTGGGGTTGCGTTCCTTCCACTCGTGGAGTTCGCGCCACGGGTTCCACTTGTCGCAGAGGTCATCCAGATCGAACACCACGGACTTCATGCGTTGACTCCTCTCACATCACCGCGTACCGAACTGTAGGCGTCACATACGTTCTCAAACTCGTCGGGCCGACAGAAAAACAGGTGGGCTTCGTGTAGCGCCCAGTACGGCTTGGACCAGACAAAAGTGGGAAATTTGTCACTAATAAGCCATTGTCCCCACTGCCGCCAATCGTCACTATGGCGAACATGGGACGGGTTGACCTTGACCAACTCATCACTTTCTAGCGGAACAATGACGTAGATAGCCTTGCTGCTGATACGACAAATTTCGCTCCACGCCTTGTCTAAATCTACAACGTGTTCGAGGGTGTGTGAGCAAAACGCCCAATCTACTGAATCCGTATCAAGTGGAATGTCGGCATCAATACGTGAGTTCACGAATGTAACCAGTGGATAGTGTTCTTTGCCCCACGCCTGCTTTTTCTCATCCATGTCCACACTGTAGGCCCAGCCCTCCGTGTTGCGTGCCCACAGTTCGGCTACTGTGCCATCATTGCCCCCGAAGTCACAAAAGGACTGGCC
>JBDGYW010000950.1:0-2960 GCA_039588935.1 Gemmatimonadota bacterium
CGGGCGTGAAGGGCATTGTGCATGGCGAGTCGGGGTCAGGCGCCACGCTGTTCGTTGAGCCGGCTGAGGCGGTGGAACTGGGGAATGAGGTCAATGGTTGGGAAGCCGAGGAGGCGCGTGCGATAGCGGCGGTGCTGCGCGACCTCACAGACGGGCTGCGCCCGCACGTCGGCCTGCTAGAGGAAGGCGTCGAAATGTGCGTGGCGGTGGATGACCTCTATGCTCGTGCAAGGTATGCGGCGGAGTCCGATGGGCATGTGCCCTCGTTTTCGGAGAATGCCCCGACCCTTCGCGTCGTTGCGGGAAAGCACCCGCTGCTCTTGTCCGAACCAACAGACGCCGTGCCGTTTACGCTCGAGTTCTCGGATGAGGAGTTCACGGTATTGGTGAGTGGCCCGAACGCTGGGGGAAAAACGGTCCTGCTCAAGGCCGTGGGTTTGATGTCGGCGCTCTCGCAGGCCGGAGTCGTTCCTCCGGTGGGGAAGGGTACCACCCTGCCGGTATTCGACCACATATTCGTCGACATCGGAGATCACCAATCGATAGCGGCCAGTCTGTCAACCTACAGTGCGCACCTGGCGGCACTCAGGGACATTCTCCAGCGTGCCGATGCCAGGTCGTTGGTGCTGCTCGATGAGATGGGGGGCGGTACCGATCCGACCGAAGGAACGGCCCTTGCCGGAGCGGTGCTTCAGTCACTCAACGATCGGCGTTGCTTCACGATCGCGACCACCCACCTGAGTGGTTTGAAAGAGCTGGCCGCTCGATCCGACGGAATGGCTAATGCCTCATTCCATTTCGATGTCGAGACGCTGGCTCCGACCTATCGGTTCGTGAAGGATATGCCCGGTCGTTCGTACGGGCTGGCCATTGCTAGGCGGCTAGGTCTATCCGAAGAAGTGCTGGCAAGAGCCGATGTTCTGTTGCCCGAAGCGGCGCGCTCCCTGGATTCGATTCTGGCTGACCTCGAGGCCCGCGAGGAAGCACTTGTCGAGAAAGAATCTGCCGCGGCAGCCGAAGCTGCGCGTCTGGAATCCGAGCGTTCAACAGCGAATGAGAAGGCAGAATCCCTGGACAGTCGCGAAGAGGCAGTGGCGGAAAGGGAACGTGAGGTCGAACGCGAAGGCCGACGACAGGCCCGCCAGTTTCTGTTGGATGCGCGGCGGCGAGTTGAAGGCGCGCTCGCCATCGCGAGCGGCGCAAAGACCGATGCCACCGCGAAGCAGGCGCGGAAGTTGGTGGAGGAGGGAGTCACCGAGGAAGGGGAGGCGTTGAAGCGGTTGGAATCACGCGCGAGGGCTTTGGGGTGGAGGGTCAAGGGGAGTGAGCGTGGGTCACCAACCGAAGCGTCTGAACCTACCGCACGCTCCCAGCCACCCAGTGTCTCGGCCTTCGATCTCGCGACCGAATCGGCATCCTCCGATCTCGACCTCCGCGGCAAGAACGGCGATGAAGCCGAGGCAGAACTCATCCTTGCACTCGACGGCGCGATCGCCGGCGATCTTCCCTGGCTGCGAATCATTCACGGCAAGGGCACCGGGGCTCTGCGCGCCCGGGTGGCAGAGGTCCTCAAGCTCGACCGTCGGGTCCGCAGCTTTAAACTTGCGCCCCCCCAGCAGGGTGGCAGCGGCGTCACCCTAGCCGAGTTCGACAAATGAGCGGCATCCCTGAGGAGTTGATCGAACAGGTCCGTGACGCGGCAGACATAGTGGAGATCATTGGCGAGTCGGTCGAGTTGAAACGTACAGGCTCGGATTACAGGGGCCCATGTCCGTTTCACTCAGGCAAGCACCGCAACCTGGCGGTCATTCCGAAGAAGCAGATGTTCTACTGTTTTGTGTGTCATGAGGGCGGTGACGTATTCTCCTTCCTCATGAAGCATCTGGGCATGGAGTATCCTTCGGCAGTTCGTGAGGTTGCGCGCCGCGTGGGCATATCGATTCCCGATCGGCCGACAGGCGGCCCCGACCCGCGCGAGCCGCTCTTCTCGGCTGTGTCGGTCGCTGCCGACTGGTATGTCAGGCGGCTCTGCGAGGCAGATGATGCCGGACCTGCCCGAAAGTACCTCGCGAACAGGGGAGTCGAACGCGAGAAGTTCGGGCCCCTCGGACTCGGCTATGCGCCGAGGGGTAACGAGTTCCTGGGGGCGATGGGAACTCTGGGTATCGAAGAGGGCATTTTGGATGATGCGGGACTCCTCACCAAACGTGAAGACGGGAGCGTTCGGGCGCGGTTCTGGAGCCGGCTGCTCTTCCCGATCCGCGACATGCGGGGCCGCACGGTTGGATTTGGTGGGCGAGTACTGGGTGACGGTGAGCCGAAATACCTGAATTCGCCAGAGTCTCAGATATTCCGAAAACGAGAACTGCTGTACAATCTGGATTCCGCCAAGCATGCGATTCGCAAGGCAGCGAGCGTAGTCGTTGTCGAGGGCTATTTCGATGTGTTGCGTCTGGTGGAGGTGTCGATCGAAAATGTCGTTGCTCCATTGGGGACCGCATTTACTGAAGAGCAGGCGAGCCTGATCAAGCGATATTGCCAGGACGTGGTATTGCTGTACGACAGCGATACGGCAGGGCTCAGAGCGACGTTCCGTGCGGCCGACGAGTTGCTGCGCGCCGGTTTGAGGGTCACCATCGCGACTCTGCCATCGGGTGAAGATCCCGATACTCTGGCAGCCAAAGGCGGGGCCGATGCTATCACGGGTCTGCTCGACGACGGGATCGATGTCTTGGAGCGAAAACTCCAGTTACTCGAGCGCAAAGGGTGGTTCGGGACGTTGTCCGGTCGCCGTCGCGCACTCGACAGGCTGGTGCCCACCATCCGGGCTGCCAACGATCCCGTCACGCAGGATCTCTACGTTGACCGAACCGCCGAGGCGCTCGGCGTTTCGGTTGAGTCGGTCAGGCGAGAGGCTGCTGGGCGTAGGTTGTCGGGCACGAGGAGCCAACGTAGGGCTC
>JBDGYW010000951.1:0-5150 GCA_039588935.1 Gemmatimonadota bacterium
GGACCACGGGGTTTGTCGAACAACAGCCGATTGCCTACGCCCATGAGGAGCTGGCCTGGCAGTCGGAGATGCGACGTGCAGGGCAGGTCATCTACTTCGAGCCGAGGGCGGTCGTGTACCATTGGAATCGTCCCGGATTCGGCAACCTACTACGTCGCAACTACCGGTGGGCTTTCAGTGCCATCGAGAGCAAGGCGGAAACCGGTGTCGCGCGCATGGCGTGGTTGTACCGCTTCCCACGCCTGTTGATTGCTTCGAGCGTCCTGCTGGCGCCGATCCAGACAGCGTACATCATCGGGTGCTGGCTACGGATCGGGGTGGTGGAGCCTCTCCTCATATTTCCTGCAATACTCTCCGCACGCTTTGCCTATGCGGCTGGGATGATGGCCGGTGGTGTGGACTGGCTCAAGCGCCGCGGAACCACATTGGCCCCGACACGTCCGCGATGGGAGTGAACGGCACGTCGCGGCAAGCGGCACGGAAGGTGGAGGGCGATCGGGCCACGGTGACCGTCGACGTGACCGCTGTCGTTTGCACGCGTAACCGCACCGCGCAGCTCGAGCGCGCCATCGATTCGCTCAAGCTCCAAGAGTGGATGCCACGAGAGATTCTCGTGGTCGACAACGCTCCGACCGACGAGTCGACCCTGCACCTAGTACAACAACGCTATCCGAATGTGCGCTATGTGCGGGAATCAGTGCCGGGATTGGATTTCGCCCGCAATCGGGCACTTGGTTCTGCTCAGTGCGAGATAGTGGCGTTCTTGGACGACGACGCCGTGGCGCGTCGAGATTGGTGCCGGTCGCTGGTGCACGCGTTTGAGGAAAATGAGCGAGTCGCCGTGTGCACGGGACTGGTTGAGCCGCTTCGTCTGGAGACGGAAGCACAGCGGCTGTTCGAGGCCAACGGTGGCCTGGCGCGCGGACGAGACTGTATTCGGCTGCCCATCGATCGCAAAAGACCGCTGCACGGCCGGCCGGGATCGCTCGTGGCGTGGGCTACGAGGATCGGAGTCGGATGCAACCTGGCCGTGCGAAGAGTTGTCGCGCTGGAGCTCGGTGGTTTCGATGTGGCGTTGGATCTCGGAGGGGTACTGCCCGGTGGTGGGGACCTGGACATCGTGTGGCGTGCCTTGGTCGCCGGATACGAGACTTTGTACCTGCCCGAAGCAGTCGTGTTGCACGAGCACCGCAGGGAGATGGAGGCAGTGTGTGACCAGATCGTTGGCCACCAGCGCGCGCTCGTGGCCTTTCTGGTGAAGACCTCCAGGCGTGCCCGCGGCGGCCAGCGCGTCTCCGTGATCGCGTTTCTCCTTTGGCGCTTGGTGAAACCGGGAATTCGCCTTGCGCTGCGGGCGACACGCGGCGATCCGCTGACGGCCACCGTCCTGCTGCGGATGTGGTGGAACTGCTGGCGGGGAATTGGAGCATACGGGGTGGCCAGGCGGGTAGCCCAGCGAAGGGTGGCGGCCGCCCACGGTGGCTCCTTATGAAACTTGCCCTTCTCTCGTTCGAATATCCTCCCGATACAGGGTTTGGCGGCATTGGCACCTACACCTGGCACCAGGCCCGGGCCCTGGCCAAGCTCGGGCACGAAGTCCACGTGCTGGCGGGTGCCACAGAGCCGACGGGCGAGGCGCACGAGACGCGAACAGACGGCGTTCAGGTATGGCGATTCCGCAGCGACAACATCCCGATGCGCGCGTTGGGCAGCTTGGGTCGGCTTCGGCTGTGGTGGACCAAGAACCGACTCGAAAACGCCGTCAGCATGTATTTGGGATTGAAGCGCCTGCAACGGCGCCACCAGTTCGACCTGATCGAGATGCCGGAGTGTGGTGCGGAGGGGATGCTGGTAAACAGGCTCGTTGATACGGCGACTCTCGTCCGATTTCACTCGCCGGCACGGCTCATCATGAGTTGCTATGACGTGACCCGTGCCGATCACCTGTTGTGCTCGTGGGCCGAGCAGATTGCCATTAATGGAGCGGGGACCCTGACCGCGGCCTCCCGTTTCTTGGCCGATGCCGTCCGCCGCGAGATGGGCATTCGGGCACCAATGCCCGTCATCCCCAATGGTATCGACCTCGAATGGTTTGACGCATCGGAGCAGGTCGACGCAAGACGGCGCTTCGGGATTCCCCATGACAAGCTGATGATCTTCTTCGCGGGGCGGATGGAGCAACGAAAGGGGATCCACCTTTGCGAGGAGATCGCCGGATCCATTCTGGAACGGCACGACGTAGCATTCGTGTTCGCCGGTCAGGACCTGTTCCAGTTCATGTCCGAGACGCTCCTGCCCTCGCTGCGACGGCGCCGGCTTCGGGGTTCCGTCCACTATATAGGAAAGCTGGGCCTCGTCGATGTGCGGTCCTGTTTGCGCCAGACGGACATCTTCTTCATGCCGAGCCTGTGGGAGAATTGTCCCTACTCCTGTCTCGAGGCGATGGCGGCCGGCCGGGCGATTGTCAGCTCCGACGCCGGCGGACTTCCGGAATTGATTCGCGACGGCGAGAACGGACTACTGGCGCGGGCGACCGATCCCAAGTCGTATGTCACCGCACTCGAGAGATTGATCGAAGACAATGATCTTCGCGATCGTCTGGGCACAGCGGCGCGGAAGACGGTGGAGGCGTCCTTCAGCGACGTCGAGATAGCCCGCCGCTCGATCGACGTCTATCGCGAGGCCCTGAAGAATGGTACCTGAGCCCATCTCCATCGTCGGTGCGGTTCGGCGGAAAGGTACCCGCGCTCTACGGAAGCTTCTGGGTTACCGCCTCCCGCTGCGTTGGGCTAAGGGCCTGGCAGCCCATACCATTCACTGCACGACTCTCTTGCGCCTTCGCGTTGAGCGCTGGAGTAGCAATCGTCCCGGTCGGGCCAGAGCAGGCCGAATTGTCGCCACGGCCTGCTGGAGTTTTCCCGTTTACTCACAAACGTTTGTGTATCAAGAGCTGTCTCAGTGGGCTGTGGCTTCGATCTCCGGTTTATCTATTCCAGGCTTGAGTCGCAAGAGCAGTTGCCCCCTCAGTTCGCTCCTGTTTGGCGCGCCAGGCGCAGGTTGCTGCTCCATGAGCACACGAGCGAGCGGGACTTCCACTACTACCACAAGCGGAATCCGGCCAAGGTCGAGACGCTCATTGGCCTGCTGAGTGACGTGTCGGGGCTGTCACAAGAACACGTCATTCGTCATAAGCACTTCATGCAGGCATTCTCGTTTACACGCATGGTACAAGCCTATCGTCCGGCATATCTGCATAGCTATTTCTTCTATGAAGGATCGCTGTTCACGCTCGTGGCCGCGTTTCTGCTGGACGTTCCCCGCGGTGTGTCGTGCTATGCGGACCATCTGCTGAACGACTACGACTTGAAGGTCGTGCCCCTCCACCTCAGGCTTTGCAGCGTCGTCGTGGCTACGTCGCACAAGATCAAGCGAGAGTTGTCCGCGGTGGCGCCGGACATCGACGCAAGTCGCATTCTGGTAAAACCCAACGCCATCGATAGTAGACAGTTTCCAGCGAGCACGAGAAGGGAGCCGAGAAACGGTCAGCCATTCCGTCTCGTCTGTGTCAGTCGCATCGAACCCAAAAAGGGACTGCTTTATCTCGTGGATGCGGTCCGTGCCATGCGGGATCGTTGCGTCAATGTTGAATGCCAGCTGATCGGATCATGTGACCCAAATCAACCATCGAGCGTAGCGTACGCGCAGGAACTCGAGTCGCGGATCAGAGAGTTGGACATCGGCTCGAGTATCCACCTGGCGGGTCGGCGGTCGACGGCGGAAGTGAGTCACATGTTGCAGCAATCACATGTCTTCGTGGCGCCGTTCGTCGAAATGCCAGATGGCGACAAGGATGGAATTCCCACTGCGCTGCGGGAGGCCATGGCGACGGGGCTGCCGGTCGTGGCCACCGACGCGGGCTCTATTGCGGAGGTTATCAGAGATGGCGCAAACGGCTTGATCGTGCCCCAACGCGATGCGGCAGCCTTGGCACAAACGATCACGGATCTTCTCGGAGATCCGCAACGCCGCGTCGAACTGGGTAATCGAGCCGTGCAGAAAGTCCAATCATCCTACGATGTTGCGGTGTGCGAGGACGCATTTCATGAACGCGTCATCGACCTGGTGGAGCAGTGGCATGCGAGCAACTGCACGTAGATCTCGAGAATTAGCGGCAGCGCGGGATGACGACAGCGTTGCACCCAACGTCGGTAGACGTGCATCATGACGAGCAGATTCCTGAATTCCACTTGGGCGGTGTCACGAGGCGGAAACTGGTGGTATTCCAAGATCCCACCTCTCCTGGCCGTTGGCTTTGCGACGGCCCTCATGCATGGACTTGGGGCTCAGGCGACATTGCTTGGGCTGACCGCGTTGCTTGTTACGATTAGCTCGGTCGCCGCCTACGGACATGTCATCAACGACATCTGTGACGTGGAGGAGGATCGTCGTCGCGGGAAGGCCAACGCGATGGCGCGGCTCTCTCGGGTTCAGCAACTCCTCGTGGTCCTGCTGTTCGTGACACTGGCATTCGTTCCGGCGTTGTTGGCCGGTTTTGGACTCTTCTCCATGGTGTTGCTGGTGGTCAACCTGCTTTTGCCGACGATCTACTCGCTCCCGCCTATCAACCTCAAACACAGGGGTTTCCTAGGGGTTGCGGCGGATGGCCTGGGTGCGCATGTCGTGCCGACCCTGTTCTTTGCCGTGTCGTTGGCACATATGGCGGCGGCCCCCGGTTCGTGGAGTGGCGTCTTCATTATTGCAGCGGGATTCTGGGCACTTGCTACAGGACTTCGCGGCATCATCCTCCATCAATTCGTCGATCGTGAGAGCGACTTGTCGGCTGGCGTGAAGACGTTCGGCGGCAGCGTGGATGGGCGTCGACTGCGGGTCGCCGTAATGTGCGTGATATTCCCATGCGAAGTCATGGCTTTGGCGGTCGTCGTCGCCACGGTCATACCAGTGGCCCCGTTGTTGATCGTCATCGCGCCGGTGTATCTGATACTCGAGGCTTTGAAGATGTTGGCTGGCTGGGATTTGCCCTTGTTTTATCCAGACAGCACAGTGAAGGAGCCGTATGTTCCAATCGCAAACAACGAGTTCTACGAGGTGTGGTTGCCGATAACGCTGGCGACTCAACTGGCTCTCACTGT
>JBDGYW010000952.1:0-2958 GCA_039588935.1 Gemmatimonadota bacterium
ATAATGTTTGTGCTGCTTAGTGTAGAATCTCATAAAGGTCTCCTTGTGAAGGGTTCACTCACTCCCAGAGCTTACCTCTCTAGTAAGCTCCCGAGGAGGCCTTTATGAGTATCATGCGAATGAAGCTGACATGCGCGGCGGGAGTAATTGATATGAGCGCATTGCGGGATCAAAGAGGGCCGAGCGCATCATGCAGCTGGTGAGTCGACGCATGCAGCTTATTCGCAGAGTCGTTAGCTGGCCAGGGAGAATTCCATGCAGTACATATTCCGACGCCCACAGTTTCCGGTGATCGTGGTTGTCGACGACCGTGCATTTCGGGTGCAAGCCTCCCACCAGTTGGGCAGGTTGCTCAACGTGAATTTGAATGCGCACCGGGGACTGTTCGGCTGCTGGATTGGGTATGGAGCTGGTTCGCAGTGCTGATCGAAAAAGAGGTGATGGTACCATCGTTCCTCGACGGGCAGCCCCCGACCAAGCAAACGCTCATTGCGCTCGTGAATGGCCGCTCTAACAGGGCGCCGGCCGACCCAATGTACGACCCACGATCGCTGTCGAATCGGACCCGTGAGCGGGTTTTCACCGAGCTGCTCGCCGTGCTGCCGGTCAAATGATCACCTTTGAGAGGCATTGTGCTGGCACGGGAGGGGGGGAGAGAATGGGCGGTGGCCCAATGGAGATGGCGCTCCTGCAAGCAGGATAAGGTAGCTCAAGGAGCTACTGTCCTGACGCCCCGGGACGAACTCTCCAAACCCGGTACTTGGACTCGGGACTCACCGCCCATGATTACGTTCGCGCTCGGCTTGCCGCTTGTCAAGGCTGGCCAGCTAACACGCAAATGAAGCTGTCGAACGCTGGGGGAGCAATCTGTTTGTGTGCATGGTGAACTCACAGGTATCAAAACGTTTCTTGCAGCTGTTGAGCTTGCGTTTGCAGCTTATTTGCAGGGTCGTTAGGCATCATGGCAGCCTGTGACCCATTCACGGGTGATCAATCGACGTTGACATCGGAGGTAACCACATGAAATGGGAATACAAAGTCGCACACTTTCAGGCAGTCAAGTGGACTCGGACGGGGCTCCCGAAAGATCTTGGCAAGCAGTTTGACCAGTGGGGCGCTGAAGGCTGGGACCTAGTAAGAGTTGAGCCGATCCTACGCAGCGGATTCTTGTTTCTGGGAATCGGGAAGAACGTCCACACTGACGCCTTCGTCGCCTTCTTCAAGCGGCCAATGGAGTAGGTGACGGCACCGCATTGAGGGTGACGTGTGCTTGCATGATGCCTAACACGCGCATGAAGCGTGACGAACGCGGTAGGAGCGATTGATTTGTGCGCATGGTGAAGTCGATGATGACCGAGACGTTACTGCAGCTAGGATGCTTCCGTTCGCAGCTTATGCGCAGGGTCGTTAGACGGCAATGCTCCCGATCACTTCAGCGAGGGCACGTGAGGCATCGCCGGCTGGGGGTGACCATCAGCGTGCTGCTCCTGGTGGGGGGCGTCGCCCATGGGCAGGAGCAGGCCGGCAGAGTCTTCACCCTTCGTGGCATGGTCATCGACACCGCTCACCTCCCGGTACCTGATGCTCTGGTCTACCTGTCGGGGGCCGGCATCTTCAGCGTGAGTGACGACGAAGGGTGGTTCACGCTCTCGGACGCCGACGCCCGGGCGGATACGCTGCACGTCCGAGGACGTGGGTTCCTGCCCAGCTCCTTCCGGGTGACCGTGCCGCAAGCCGTCGATGACACGATTGATGTCGGGCCGATCGCGCTGAGTCCCGGCCCGCTCCCCACCTTGGCGCTCACTGCCACCGTGAACGACACGCTGCGGGGAGGGCCGGTCGTCGGTGCCGAAGTGCTGCTCAACGACCACGTGGTCGGTGAGACCGATACCGCGGGCATGTTCTCGGCGGCAGATCTTCCCGTAGAATGGGGGATCAACGTGGTGCTGGTCCGGCAGCCGGGGTACGCGCCCCTCATCAGCAGTCTCTGGGTGGTGGAGCCCCATGCGCACGAGTGGCTGACGGGCATTATGCAGCCGCAGGCGGTCGATTTGCCGGCGGTCGTCGTTGAAGCCGACCGGATCCGCCTCTCCTTCGACCGCTCGGGGGCCTTCCAGCGACGTCGGGAGCGGGGTTGGGGACGGTTCTTCACGCGGGACGATATTGATCGACGCAAGCCGGCTCGGGTCACCGATCTGCTGCGCGGCATCCCCTTGCTGACCGTGGAGCCGAGGCAGAGGAAGATCTATCTCAATTACGGATGGCGGGAATGCGAGGCTACGGTCTGGCTCGACGGGAGCCCGTTGTTAGACTCGGACGTAGATGCATACGTGCGCCCTGAAGACATCGCGGCCATCGAGGTGTACCGCGAGTTCGGCACGCCGGTGGAGTTCGCCCGGCCCTTCACCTGTGGCGCCATCGTCATCTGGACGCGGTAGGTGTCTCGTCACTGCGCTTTCCCACTGGTATTCGATGGCTGCACGCGTCGGAGAGCTTGTTTCTTGTGGTTGAGTGCGACGCATTGGATGTCGAGCACGTTCGTGTTTATGGAATGACTACCGTCGAGTGAGCATTGCCGTCTAACCCGCGCATGAAGCTGCGAACGCGGAAGGAGTGATCCGTTTGTGAGCTGCGAAACGTCTTCGTTTGGTCGTGCATCTAGAAGCTGGAAGGGGATTCGTTCGCAGCTTATGCGCAGCGTCGTTAGGCGGCTGAACGGTTACGGGCTGGAGGGGTATCACCCGTGATGTATGTACGCGTGTTTTGCTCAACTACTCTGCCAGAGAGGTAAGGTGCATGATGAACGTGCCCATGATGTACTCAACTGCCCTCGCAGCGCTAGTCTTGGCTACGATGCCAGGTTCTACGCACGCGCAAAACACCGAAGCCTGTTCCTACGAACAATGTTCATTACTCCTAAGACACACGATGATCTCCTCGTCGCTTGTGCAGGGCGTT
>JBDGYW010000953.1:0-2958 GCA_039588935.1 Gemmatimonadota bacterium
CCCAGCGGAAATGCTCCTCCAGGTATGTCCGCCCTGCGTAGTTCACCGCAAGCCCCCGGTCGAGGAGCGACAGGATTCGCTTCTCCATCAAGTCGATGTCCTTTTCGATGTAGATATAGTCGTCAAAGAGGTAGGCGTCACCCGTGTCATTGCACACCACCTGCAGCCCCACGCCGAGATACTCCCTGATCTTCAGGATGGCTCTGCAATTGTTGGTGAATGTCGGGCGCATGTATGCGAGCCCTATCCAGTTTGCGGCCATGACCTGCGGTATGTTGCGGTGTTCTATCCAACCGAGGAACTGCACATTGCCCTTGAGCCCCAGTTCCTCGACCTTCTCGGCAAAGTACGACCGCCGCACGCCGTCACCGATAATCTTGATCCGAAGGTCCCCGTGAGCGCGGCACAGATTGACAAACATCGGCAGCAGGTCGCCGAAGTCGGACGTGATTCCCAGCGTTGCGAGATACACGATGGATTTGGGTATCTGTTTCGGTCTGTCGTCGATGCGATAGGGCAGAAAGACATCGGACAATCCCTGCGTGAGGAAGTACATCCTCTCCTCAGGAACCCGGGAGTGCTTGATGACGTACTCACGCAGGGCGGGCGTGTGGAATGTGATCAACTCGAAGTGCCTGGGGAAATAGTTGAAGAATGTGCGAGACACTTCGCGCTTGAACCCCGGGTCGATATACCCGAAGTCCAGGTCGTCGACGTCCAGAATGACCTCTTTTCCCAACAGTTTGGCCACGAGCGCAGGGATACAGTTGTTGGGAGCCGGTTTGAGCGCGTAGTACACGGAGCAGTTGCAGTGACGCAGGAACACGGCCATGTTGAAGATGGTCGACAGGATGATATCCAGGAAGAGGTTCTTCAACTTCGGCGAGCTCAGATGACGGATGTTCTCCAGCGGCGGCGCCGGCGCGTCCTTGGGCCTGCGCTCAACGTACACCACCTCGTAGCCTCGCTTCTGCAGGTTCTGCGCGATGTTCCAGAACCGCACGGCGCTGCCGCTGACGCTGGTGAACGGTGAGACCAGAAGGAACTTCTTGCGAGCCGTCTTCTTCCGTCTCAGTTTGGGCGCTTTGACGTCGCGCTTCGGCGACGGTTTTGCGGGTGGCGGCCGTTGGGTGGAGATTTGCAGCGCATTCCCGCCGCTTCTGCCCGATAACAGTGTCTCTGTCGATTCCTGCACCCGATTCACCGTGAGCGTCCTGAAGAACCTCGATTTCAGGCAGTCGTCGATCACACGCGTGCCGTAGACGCGTACGCGGCGGTTATACACTTCTGAATCGTCCCATAGATACCAGGCGTTTCTCACGCTTGGCAGCAGCGTAAACGGCGATGTGGGGCCGAACAGGCACAGAAGGTTCTCGTTGAAGCACGCGGCCAGGTGCATGATTCCCGTGTCGTTGGTCACAACGAGTCGGGCCCTGGCCATTGCCAGGCCGCTCTGCACGAGACTGCAGCGCGCGGTGAGATCGCACACCCTGTCGGAATGGTCGCGGATCCCGTTCGTTATGATCTTGTTGATGTACGCGTCGGTCGGTCCCCCCACGAGCAGGATGTTGTACCCCTTGTCGATGAGGCGGTTGGCAAGGTTCGCATAGAGGTGGGCCGGCCAGCGCTTGAACCAGACATCACCGGTGCTCTGGTTGGCGCCGCCTCCGGCCGCAAGGCATATCCATTCACGCCCGTTTCGAGCGGGAAAGGCTTCGTCCACTGCGGCCACGTCTTCCCGCGTAGGGTACATTCTGGGCCGGCCGACGGGCAGCGGTGCCGGAGACTCGAGCAGCTGCAGGTAGAACGAGGTCTCGTGGCGGTCACCGGTATAGGCGACGGCGTGGGTGAGCGGCAGTGCCTCCCATCCGCGGCGGTTGAATCCGCGATACTCCCTGGCGCGAACTCCCAGGCGCACCGGGTATATGGATTTCCACGTCTTGTCGAATACGAAGCAGCGGTCGAAGTAGCGACGCCTCAAGCCCAAAAAGATTGAGGTAAGCTCCCTGGGTGACGTGTAGTGAATGAGCTCCTCGATACGAGGGTTGTTCTCCAGAGCATCACGCGTATTCTTGTGCACCAGTACAGTCAGGTGACACGAGGGATGCAGCTCCTTGAGCGCTTCGTAGAAAGGGGTCTGAAGAATAACCTCGCCAATGCCACCGGGGTTGAGGAAACAGACGATGACGTTGTTCCAAGCGTGCGGACGCGCTGATGAAGTAATGGCCATTGACGACGAAACCTGACAGGAGATGGGCCGCAGAAGAAATTAGTTGAGGCCGGAGTACTTTTCAACAGGGAAGGGCAATCTCCCCTTTGGAAAGATTCGACCCCGAGGCCCTCTTCGCGCGTTGAGGCGCGAAGGCGCACTGCTGGGCGGCTTCTCTCCCCTCATGCGTATTATATATTGATCCATTCGGAGACTGCCAAGCCGGGCTCGACGGGCGTGACTGTCCGGAGCGGGCTGTCAATCCGAGCAATCTCCTTCAATATCCGCTCCCAGAGCCTCCACAACGAAGTAATCCGGGAGTGCGCCTCTTGAGCAAAGACACGGATGGCCCTCTTGTGGTACAGGTCATCGGTACGCTTGCTCGTGGTGGGGCCGAGACGGTGATCCAGAGCGAGTGTGTCGGCATTCGCGCCAGTGATCCCTCCTTCCGCTTCCGGGTCCTGGCGCTGCACGAGATGGATGAGTATGCGCGAGAATTCGAGGCCCAGGGCATTCCGGTCGACTTCCTCGACGTTCCGTTCAACCGGCCGTTGAGGGCTCTGGCGCGCACGATGAGATACCTGCGTGCGCATCGCCCCGGTATCGTGCATACTCATCTGTCCTACGGTGACCGTTTCGGGCAGTTGGCATCTTTTTGCGCGGGCATCGGCGCGCGGGTGTCGACGTTACACAACATCAAACAGAACCGGAGTGTCGGTGAGCGTCTGACAGGCAGGATGACCGCCTTG
>JBDGYW010000954.1:0-2957 GCA_039588935.1 Gemmatimonadota bacterium
TCCTTTGGCGCCCAGCCCTTACGGCCTCTAATGGGCCATAGTCGATTCGTCATATCAGCACCTCCGACTTATCCTCAATGTCGGCCTCGGTTTCCACCGTGTTCTTCTGCTTGCTCTCGGCCTGTATCCACCGGCTGTTAATCTCGTGCAGCCCACGCGGGTTGTCGTGGTAGTAGCAGCCCTCGCGCTCACACACATACACCGGGCCGTCGTTGAATGGGCGCTGCAACATAGCGCCGTCTTGCCGCGCCACAATTAACTGCATTCGGCTTGGGCGCTCGGTGCCGTCGTCCATCGGTACCGCGCATTGATTTATCAGACACGGGATAAAGGCCTGCGCCCGAAATGGCTGCGCGTCCTCGCCGCTGCCGTACTCAATTTTGGTCAAGATAGTATTCCCGCTTTCCGCTCCAGTTCGGCCCATCCAGATTCCATTCCTGCCTGGTGTGCCTCCACCCAAAATGCTCACCTATCGCCGTCAATTCCTTTACCGGGTCCCTAAGCAAGTCTTCGTACTCAAGGCAGTACACGTCCGGCTGTGCGTGCCATTCGTTGTAATAACGCCCGTGAAACGCCGCCGCCCTGTCTGTTACCAAGTCGCCATCGAATAGCTCGGGGCGCTGTGAGCGCAGATACCCGAACGTCCGTTGCGTGCTGTCCATCCAGTGATCCACACGCTTACGTATAACCAACACCGCGTCGCACGCCTGCCACCGATCAGGGAAGTGCGGTCCCTCGAACGGTAGTCGGTGCTTACCCTTTGGCGTGATACGCACGCCATAGTTGTTCGACAGCAGCCGCTCTAACCAGTTGGTCCCGCTTCGCTGCAAGCCAATCACCTTCACAAGTTTCCTCTTGTCGTGGACCATCAGTACCCGGCGTGCCTTCCCCAATGTTCCATTATCAAATCCTGTAGCGGCCAATCACCTTCAAGGACCTCGTGCGGGTTGGGGTGTCCGTGGAACGCAAGCGCCGTGATATCCTCAATGCGCGGCTCGCCCATATACCGTCGGGGAAACTTCCCAATGTGCGCCTTGTAGCTCTGCACGAGCCCGGTGCGCATTGTGCCGGTGTGCTGGCCCGCAAAGCGCCTCACCGCTTTGTGCTCAACCAGCCGGTCGCCGCCCGCACCGACGTACAGCCCACGGGGTCTGAAAAAGTCGTGCTCTTTGGCCGCTTCCCATATAGCCATCGCGCCGGGCGACCCACGGACAATACGAAGCCCCATCGTGTTAAACTTTCCATCGGATGCGCACACAGATCCGACGATATCAACACCCGTCTCGCCAACCTCATCGAGCGCGGCGCGTATGTTTTCAGGGTCTTTCAAGAACACCGTGTCAATCCCCTGCGCGTAGATAACGCCGTCGGTGTCAATGTCGAGGTCGGGGTTGTAGAGTGACAACATCCCCCAATTACCGCGATACCGCAGCGCCTCCGGCATATCTTCATCGTGGATGTATGTAACGGTGTGTCCAAAGTCGGCCATGCGACCAGTACACGCCCTTACATAGCGTTCGTCGTAGAACCCCTCCGGCTTCCCAAACACCCCACAATGCACCACACACCAATTCACTTCCGCCAATTCGCCCGCGCTATGCGGGCTTCCTCCTTGCCCTGTTCAAACGTCTTGTTGGTAATGAAGCACTCAATCTCCGTCCACCCGAGCCGCTTGGCTGCGACAACCCGGTGACGGCCCCACATGATATTGAGGTCCGTGTAGACCACGACCGGCGAGCGTAGCCCCGTCTCAGCCATGTCGTCTTGTAGCGCCTGGAACCAAGCGTCTTTCTTGAGTATGTGCGTGTGCGCCTTACGCCCGTACTCGCGCACCCAATACCGCTCGAACAGCGTATCGACGGGGAGCATGTACGACCCTGGCGCGTGACCCTTGGGGTACTCGTCTGTCTCGTGCAGCGTCTCGCGCGCGAAGTAGTGGCACGGGTGGGCGGTCGGCACCGTTACGAGCGTGCGCATAGAGCCGTCCTTGTGGCGCACTGGATACGGGAACGCCACATCAATCGACGCCGGCCCGATGGCCGCACACCACCCAATCGCCTCGATGGCGTCGTGGGGCACGTCACACGTCTTGCTTAAATTGCGGGTTGTGTGTCGTATCGACATCAAATCAGCCTCACAGACCTGCCCACTCACAACGTCCCGCCCGTCGTGTTTGTAATGAAGCACTCCACGTCTTTCCATCCCATTCGCTTGACCACCAGCAGGCGGTGCGAGCCGCCGCGCGCCGAGCCGTCCTTGTGTACCAGTAGCGGAGCGCGCAGCCCCTCGCGCTTGATCGCTTCCTCTAGGCCCTTAAACGCCACGGGTGAATCAACCAGCCACTCGGCCACTTCCTTCCCCCACACCTTCAACCAGTAGCTCTCCCACAGTTGCTCGACGGGAACCATGTGCGTCTCGGGCGTCTTGCCCCTCGGATAGTCGGGGGTGTGTACCAGTTCCTCGCGCTCGAAGCGATAGAGTTTGTGCCGTATCGGTATCGTCAGCTCGTCTTGCCATGTGCCGTCACGCATCTTGACCGGGTGCGGGAAGCGTAGCGTTATCGTGTTGTCGTCGCGCGTCACGCACTCACACAGCCGGTCCATCGCCTCGTTGGGGATCTCGTCCGCCTCAAAGCCCGACTTACGATTCTTGTACTGGACCGTCAGTTTCTCGCCTGGGTAAAACAAGAGCATCCTTACACGCCTTACAGACTACGCAGTGTTTCCCGTCGATCAGCCGCACCCAAAACGCGATGGCCGCCAAGTCCTTGCCGTACTTCTTGCGCTTGCAGCGGAAGCACGTAATGTACGTCCCGTGCGGCCTGCCGTTTGTCATGGCTCACTCGCTAACCGCCTCCCCGTCCTTGGGGGCGCTCCGTAGCAACGCAATTTCCGCAAGCAACTCAATCGCGTCAACCTCGGTCCGTGGGGGGAACGGTGTGTGGAGCTTGGGCCGCA
>JBDGYW010000955.1:0-2953 GCA_039588935.1 Gemmatimonadota bacterium
GCGCAGCCGGTGAGGGAGTTGCGGAAATCAGTGCCGTCCCATGTCGCCGCCGCGACGGTCAAGTCGTTGGAGAAGCTAGCGGCGGACCGCTTCGAAAGCGCGGCCAAGTTCGCCGAGGCGTTGACCAACCCGGAATGCACAATTCCACGTGCGACTGCTCCGGCATCAGCCGCGCCGAGCGAGCCTCCAGCTGGTCGGTGGAATCGAGTCGGCGCAGGGATGACGGCTGCGACCGTGCTGTTCGCAATCCTTGCCGCGTGGGGCTGGATGGGCCGCGCGCGGGATCGCGACGCCACGATCCTTCGTCTGCGATTGGATCACGGCGAGATCGTGCCTCATCCCTGGGCCGACGTCATTGTGTCGCCGGGCGGATCGGCGTTCGCGGTGGCCGGAGTGGTGGGTGGCCAAAGGAACCTCCATGTTCGACGCGCCGACGAGGACCGGTTTCGGCTCGTACCGGGTACGGAGAACGCCCTGTTCCCCGCCTTCTCGCCAGATGGGGAGTGGATCGTATTCCGCGATGGAGACCAGCACGCACTACTCAAGGTGTCCATTAGCGGCGGGGCACCAATGACCGTGCTGCCGGCAGGGTTGGTGCGCGGCCCGAGAGCCTCACATTGGGGAGACGACGGGACGATCGTGTTTGGATCGAGGGATGGCCTGGTCCGGATCCCCGAGACCGGCGGTGAGCCCGAATTGCTGCTGGAGGATGCAGGTTGGGCGTTCTACCCGCGGTTGTTGCCGGGCGGGAGGGGGGTGCTGTTCACGGACGTGCGTAGCTCCTCGATTAGCCTGTTTGATCTGGAGGCAGACTCGCTGCGGCAGCTCGTGCCCGAAGGCCTGGACGCGATGTTCGTGGCGACGGGCCATCTCCTCTACGCGCACCCAAGCGGTGGATTGTTCGCTGCACCCTTCGATCTGAAGAGCATGGAGGTTACCGGCCAATCGGCTCCGGTGCTGGATGATGTGTGGGTCTTAGGGGGATTGGTGGGCGCCCCTAGCCAGGCCCATTACTGCGTTTCGAACACCGGCACGCTAGTCTACGGAGTAGGCGAAGGGGTTGGTGGATTTGGCGACCGGCGACTCTTGGTCGTTCAGCTGAGTGGCGATACCGCAGCCGTGCCTCTCGCGCCGCGGGTGTTTCTTGACCCTCGTTGGTCGCCTGACGGGCGTACGGTTGCCTACGCGAGTGGCGACGTGGGAGCACGCAACATCTTCACCTTCGATGTTCTCCTGGGTGCGACGCCACGGCAGCACACCTTTGATGGTGACAACCGCTATCCGGCGTGGTCGCCGGACGGGAGTCGCCTCGCCTTCAGCTCCTCGCGCAGCGGATCTCACGGGTGGGATCTGTTCGTCAAGACAGTGGATGACGACACGCCTGCGCAGGTGCTCCTGCCACGACCAGGAGATCAGCTGATGCGCCACTGGCCCCTAGAGGAGTCGGTTGTGTTCGAAGATGGGCCGGTCAGCCGAACCGAACTGTGGATCGCTGCGCCGTCAGCCACCGGGGAGGCGACCCCCTATCTCGAGTCTGAAGCGGATCTGGATGACGTCATCGTCTCACCGGACAATCGCTGGGCGGCATACCAGTCGAAAGAGACTGGGACCGAGGAGGTATACGTGCGCCGATTTCCAGAGCCGCGACAGAGGATCCCGATCTCCGAGGGAGGTGGACAGTTTCCCCGATGGGCGCCTGATGGCAGGACCGTCTACTACTGGCATGCGCAGGGTGCTCTCATCGACACGCTCTACGCCGCCCGACTGCAGACCGAGCCCACGTTCGCGGTGCTTTCGAGAGAGCCGGTCCTAGCGGGATCGTACATGGCAGAAGCGTGGGACCTGCATCCCGACGGCGACCGCATCGTGGTTGCGCAGAGAACAGTCTTGGTAGCGGAAGAGCAGGAGCGTTTCGTCGTCGTCGTGAACTGGTTCGAGGAGTTGAAGCAGCGGGTGGGGAACTGACCGACCTCTCTTCTCCGCTGCCCTCTTAGACCTCCCACCCAACGGCACGTGAGGGCGCTACGGATTGTTAATTCGTTGTACCCCTCGGAGCGCCCGTCCGACGGGGCCTCTCGGACGACTGTGCCCCGACTGTGCCCCTTGTCCTCCGAGCTTCTCGTTTGCCTTCCGCGCGTTTAGCACCGCCAGATAGCCATCTCGATACTCCTCGATATTTCTGAGGGGCGGGGGCCGGTGACTCCGTCACTACCTCCGCGCCACAAACCAACGTATCGACTCTCGGACAGATTCTTCCAACAAACACTGAACACCGCCAACCAATCCCCCGTAGTGGATAAGCAGACTGGAGTGCCATGCTCCGAATCGGGATCAACGTGACCGTGAACACAGGTGAGCGAATCTCCGTTGGCCAAGAGAGTCGGCGTCAGGCTTCGTTGTGTGTGCAACCTGCCCACCTGCGCTATTGGGGAACAACGATCACGCCGGTGGCGGACAGAACGCCCAGAGAGCTCATAAGCGCAACGAGCACGACCAAAGTGATTGATATAACTGTGTATGCTTTCTTTGGTTTCGCATACCAGCCCCACAGCAGTGCCGTGAAAAGCGACAAGTAGAGGAGGGCTTCAGGAATGCCGATCAGGTGAGTCTCAACAGACAACGTGGTGTATATGAACCCTTCAAATGAGCCGGTGGCAGCCGCGAACGTGAACAGATACGACAATCCGAACGAGATCAACCAAAACTTGCCCCAACCGTATTTGGTGTCCACAAAAACAGAACGGAACGGGTAGAAAATGATTGAGAGAAAGAACCCCCTGACTATTTGTAGGCCGGGGCCGGCTGCCACCCAGGGAGAATCCGTCGGCCGCATGAAAGACAGCTCGCCCACACCGAAAAGCTCCTGATACCCCATCGCTGCCACCGCGAAAACGCCGGCCAGAAAGTAAGCGATCGTGTGAGATGCCGTCACTCGCCAGCTGAATGTTCTGAA
>JBDGYW010000956.1:0-2952 GCA_039588935.1 Gemmatimonadota bacterium
ATGGTCGACACCGACAACAGCAAGAGCTGTGGCACCGCGTGCAGGACAACGAGACCGTGATCGTGCACGAGCGTGAACACCAAGAGGCGCGGCGCCAGTTCGTCAGCGCGTTTCTGGAAACGGAGCAGTGGCGATCGTACCCTCGCGACGAGACCGACTTGCGCGACGAAAAAGCGCGTTCGCGTCGACCCGTGGTGTTGTGGAAAACAGTGGCCGAGGACATCGAGCGCGTTTACGAGCTGTGCACCAGTCCCCACTGGTACCCTCACCCCGAGCGTTTCGCGAAGGAGCTACTGGAGAGCGTCGTGCACGACCACCTCTGTCCGCTGGCGCAGCTACCAGTGCACCTGCTGTCGCTGGAGCTCGTCTTGGCCCACGTCGAATCGTTGCCGTACCGGCTGCGCAAACGCGAGGCCGGATCGGTTGCTCGACGGACGTTTTTGGCGTTGCTCAACTGGGCGACGGCGCCTGAGGTCTCGTCGAGTACGGAAGCAAAGGAGCAACATGAGCGGGACCGGTGGCGCAAGGACGGTTAGCGTAGGCAAGTTCTTGCTGGAACGCGCGGTGCTCTCGCGTCATCCGAGTGACGTTACCGAGTTCAAGGTGCTGTGGGTGCACTACGTACTGTGGTGTCGCGCGACGGGAAAACGTTGGGCGAATAAGAAGCGTGTCCGTGAGCAGCTACATGCCCTCAACGTGCCACGTGAGGATCCGGTCGAGGGCTCGAAGCACGAGTTCTATCTACTGCAGCTGTTGGAGACGCCGTTGGGTCAGAAGACCGTGAAACGAGCTGTGTCGAAGGGGCCGACGGTCAAGGGGTACGTCCGCGTCGAGCGGGAGCTGCAGTTCTACGGTGCGAGCAATGTGCCAGTGGGCACGCGGCTGTCTTGGTTGTGGCCGACCGAGGCCGAGCGGGAGCGGTTGGCCGCGCAGACGGGGCGAGGCCCTGGCTCGTCGGTGACCACGCAGATAGTAGTTGAGTGGGAAGGGCGACGGCGTTACGTTCCGTCGCAAGACGTTGAGATGCTGTCAGACTAGGAGCGACACATGGGGATCTTCCGACGACTGATGGGAACAACTCAGATAGACGCCAAGTGGATGCTGCATCGCGCGCAGATCATGTTGCACGAGGAGTCTGAGAAGAGGCAGGCCTTCTTCGAGATCATCGAGTCGATGGAGAAAGAGCGTAACCAGTGGCGCGACATGTACTACGAGCAGAGCCGAGCTCATCTACGGGGCCAGGTCGTTTTGGAGGGCTCCATCGAGCGGCTGGGAGAGTTGGTCAGTGGCCTAGTCAAGGTCGTCAACCTGTACCGTAAGGACAAAGGCGAGGAGCCCATCGACACGGCTGCTCGGCTCAAGGATCTCATCACGAACACGTCGGTCGAGTATCAAAAGCAGCTCGACGCGCTCGAAGCGGCTGCGCCCGAAGACGGTCACGGGGTGCAGGTGCGTGATGATCTAGTGGACTCGTGGGAGAGTGAGCCAAAGACTGAGACAAGCCATTAGGATCGCGTAGCTATTGGCGGGAGTAGACATAGCAATCGGGTAGATTTTTTCCTTTACGGCGCTTGACAGTTCGGCGCCGTATCGTATCCTCGCAGCTGAGCAACGGCGTCAGGAGCACCTCTTGGGCGGGCCTCGACGCGACTGTGCCTAGTGCACGAGTTCGCGAATGGCTCGAAAGAAACGGCCCAAAGCCCTGGCACGGAAGAGCACCTACGACCAAGCACGGTCGTATGAGGTGACGCGCCGCAATCCGTTGGGTGTGACCGCCATCGCCGCGGTCAACGCGGGTGAGTACCGGAGCCGTTACCAGGCTACCCGGGATCTGTTAGCCGGCCCATCGCGTCCTCGTCGTAACCGAACGGGAGGAACGATGCGTAAGAAGGCTGCGTCCAATCGCAGGACCAAGTCCAATCGCAGCACGAAGGCCAGCCGCAGTGCCGCCGCGAAGAAGGGTTGGGCCGCGCGTCGTCGAGGTGCCCGCGCCAACCGTTCGCCGGTGCGGGCCGGTCCCAAAAGAGTTGCCGCTGCACGCAATGCAGCGACGAGTCGTCGTCGGGCGTCCGCTCGGCGCGCAGTGTTCAACCGCAGTGCGCCCAGTGCGCGCAACTACCTGACATATGAGGAGTGGGAAAACATGTACGCAAGCCCCAACAGACGCAAGAGGAAGCGCACGACCCGCCGTCGACCGGTTCGTCGACGCCGGACGCGGCGCAACACGATGGCTCGGGCCAAGCCCAAGCGGGCAGCCGCCAACCGCAAGCGCCGCACGCGCCGGAACGCGTGGCGTGGTGCAAAGCGGCGCCACAGCCTCGCGGCCAAGAAGGGTTGGGCGCGCAAGCGTCGGAAGAAGACCACGCGTCGGCGCACTCGCCGAAACGTGACGGCCGCCGCGAACAAGCGTCGCCGGAAGAGCACGCGTCGTCGTCGCTACACGCGACGCAACACGCTGTACCAAGCGGCCGCGAACAAGCGTCGCCGGAAGAGCACGCGTCGCCGGAAGAGCACGCGTCGTCGCTACACGCGGCGCAACACGCTGTACCAGGCGGCCGCGAACAAGCGTCGCCGGAAGAGCACGCGTCGTCGTCGCTACACGCGTCGCAACCCCATGAACAAGTGGATCAAGAACCTCAAGGACGCGCTCATCGTCGGTGGGTACGTCACGGGTGGTCTCGTGGCCCATCGCGTCGCTTCCAATCTCGTCGTCGAGCACTTGCTCAAGAACGTCGAGAGCCCGTACAAGGATTTGTACGCGGCAGGCGGCGTGGCGCTGGTCGGGATTCCTTTGGCGGGCATGTTCCTGCCTCAGAAAGCCAAGTTCCTGGCGGCGGGCATCATGGCGAGCTTCCTGCACAAGGCAGTCGTCAAGATCCTCGACGCAGCGAACCAGCCCAAGGCGGCAGCGTACTTGGCGGGCTACCCGAACACCGCTTCGCCGGCGTACCT
>JBDGYW010000957.1:0-2950 GCA_039588935.1 Gemmatimonadota bacterium
GCGAGGTCAACTGATGCTACTGTTCAGGGACGGAACCCAACTCAACGCGCAGCTACCGATCACGATGGTCGGTGCGATTGTCGGACTGATAATCGTACTGGCATCGTTGCTGTAGCCGCTTCACTCATTCTTCATTTAAGATCAGGGATCATCTGGTCGATACTTCTGTTACACCACATCATCATCAAGTGGGACACCATGAAAGTTCAGGAAACCAAGAAGCGCAACATCTCCACGTCAGGTACGCTGGTATCTGCGAAGATGGGGCTCGACGCACAAGGAGTCGCAATGGCGATCTCCTTCCTGCGTGACAAGATATACTCGAACAAGATTCTCGCCGTGCTGCGGGAGTATTGGGCGAACGCTCGTGACGAGCATCTCAAGTTCAACGTGCAGCGTCCGGTGGAGATACAGTTGCCGCATCGGGACGACCCGGTGCTCCGCATCCGTGACTTCGCGCAGGGCATGAGCGAGCACGATGCACTCAAGGTGTTCGGTCAGTATTTCAAGTCAACGAAGGGTGACGAGAACGTGAGCATCGGCGGCTTCGGCATCGGCTCGAAGGCCGGGCATGCCTACGGCGATGCGTTCACGGTCACGTCCTACTTCGAGGGCACCTGCTCGGTCTACGAGGCTGTGCTTGAGACGGACGAGGCCACCGGATATACCAGTGGTGTGATGTATCGCTTGGATTCGTTCCCGACCGACGAGTCGGGCGTCGAGATCAGCATGACGGTCAGGCCGAGCGACTGCCATAGCTTCGAGCGGACACTCTCGGACATGCTCGTGTATCTGCCCGAGGATAAGCACCCGAAGGTCACGAAGAACGGCATGGAAGTGTCGTTGAAGAACGTCGCACGCGACGAGTCGCTGCCTTCGGGCAACGGGTGGTATGTCAAGAAGAAAACCGCTGGCTACGGCTACAGCTACGGCAAGGATGATATGGTTGCCGTGATGGGCGGCATCGGGTACGAGATCGACACGTCGATCTTCCGTGAGGATTCAGCCTTCACGCCTGAGATGCGGGACATGCTTGACAGTTCCAATCTGGTCGTGGACTTCGAGATCGGTTCGCTTGCGATAGCACCGAGCCGTGAGGGGTTGGAGTACGTACCGAAAACGAAAGCCCTGATCCGTACCAAGCTGCGTCAGATCCAGACTGATATCGAAACGTGGGTGGAGCAGGAGATCAGCCAAGCTGACAACGTGCTGCGTGCGAAGGCTCGGCTCAGTGAGCTAGTGCGTGGACTGAACAGCGCATGGACGAAGGGCAAGAAGTTCACGTACAAGGGACAGGACATTCAGCCCGGTCTGCATTTCAGAGGCAACTTCACTCGCTACGAAGACGACTACGATAAGGGTCTGGTCGGCAGGCGAGGCGAAGAAACGGTCATTGGATTCGACGACCGGCTGTACTACCTGCTCAGTGATACGAACGCTGGTGGCATCCAGCGGGCACGTACACTGTGGGAAGAAAACGAGAACGAGATCCTGCTGATCCAGTTCATCGACCAAGAGGATATGGATTCGTGGATGGAGAAGAACGATCTGTCCGCTGAGTTCTTCGAGGATTGGGAGACGGTCGAGAAGCAGGCGATTACCCGAGTGCGTACCCTGTCGGACGGCACGGTGGTTCGGACGAAGCGCAGCAAGATATCGAAGTCGTACCTGCACACAGTCAACCCGCTATGCTACAGCTACCGGGACAAGTTCCCGCGCTTCCACGGCACGGTGCCTGACCATGCGATCTACCTGATGCTCGATCACAAGAGCGAGTGTCTTGCGGTTCACAAGGCGAACAACTACAAGAGTACGACGTTCGGTAACGACAGGGACATGCTGACCGGAGCCATGCGTCTGATCGAGAAGGCTGCGAAGTCGATGGACGAGCAGATGCCAGCGGTGTTCGCAGTCAAGCTGACAGCGAAGAACATTCCCGACGAATGGGAGACGATTCAGGAGTACCTGACCCGTCGTCTCAGGACGAAGGGATTCCGAGCGGCTGTCACTGATGTCGTGGGAACGAACGCTGAGTACGAGGCGTTGCCGACGAACGACTACGAACATATCCACGCTCACATCATGCAGCATGCGGACATGCTGCCCGACGAGTACGTCGAGTGGTGCATGGATCTTTCGGGAACCATCGACGATGCCGACCTTCGCAGCGTCAGGGCTCAGTATTCGAGCGAGCGGTATCACGTTCAGTTCGTTGCAAAGAACGGACTGCTGGACGATACGCTCATGAAGAAGGCGAAGCGGCTGGCTGACGAGTCGGCGCGTGTGATCAAGGTGTACCCGATCATGCGAGCGGTCAACGAGATCGGAAGTGGCTTCGGCAACAGCGCGGACAAGAGCCTAGTCACGGAACAGGTGGCGACGTACCTCAGCCTAGCTTGGGAGAACGGAGCCTTCACAGAATCTTCACGCAACAATTCAGACGAGGATGCGTAACATGGGACAGTTCAAGAATCACATCGACAGAGCTAACTATCATCAGCAACAGACGGAGAAAGCAATGAGAATCAACTGGATACTCAGCAACAGTTCGGTCAGCTTCACGCTCGACGGGAAGCCGCACCGGATACTCGATACGGACGAGCGATACGGACTCGTGATGGATGCGCTCACAGCGAACGACGCCGAGGGATTGGCGACTGCGCTGGCGCAGACTCAGGAGCAGGCCGCGTTCGCCAACATCGAAGTCGATGGCATCGTTGCCAGTGACGCAGGCGTGACCTTCAACGGTGCCCCGCTGCACGGTACGGTCGTTGACAAGATCAAGAGCCTGATCGCAAACGGGTTCGATGCGACTCGCGTGGTCAAGTTCCTGCGCCTCTTGCAGAACAACCCGAGTGCTGCTTCGGTCGCCGAACTGTACGACTTCATGTCCTACAAAGAGCTTCCGATCACCGAGGATGGTCTGCTGATCGCTTACAAGGGCGTGAGG
>JBDGYW010000958.1:0-2948 GCA_039588935.1 Gemmatimonadota bacterium
ATCGATATGTCTTGTGGCATGCCGGAACTTCCTGTCAATGACAACCAAGCGGAGAAACCGGTTTCTCCATGATTCCGACAGCTTCAACCGGCCACAATCACGAACGAAAAATGCCTGGTGGTACATGAAGAGATCGTGAAGACAGAGTGAGGTGGTCACCTGTGGCGTGGACAGCACAATAGTGAGCATATATCATCACATGAGGCGACAGGGTGAGATGGGTAGCGAGCACAAACTTCGGGTGGCAAGTCGGCCGGGACGGTTGCTTTGATTTGCCCGCAAGGCGTTTTAGCTTCGAAAAATGAAAAGAACATCCCGTACCGTTCTGTTCCTGCTCGCCGCGAGTGCGTCGCTGAGTTGCTATAGTGTCGCTGCCGTATTCTTCGACTTGCCGAGCAGATCAGTCCAAACAAATGTGCAGCAAGCGGCTTTGGCCGGCAGCCCAATGGGTGCGCTTGATGGCGTAGCTCCCCAGGACACCGTTAGGCCGCCGATCGAATCAACGTTGTCGCCGGACAGTGTGCTGAGCATGCTACCGAAGGACGCAACCGGCAACATTGCCTGGGTGGTGGCGCATCGTACCGGTGTGATAAACCCCCGCTCAGCTCCTCCCGGCGTTAGCCAACCACCGGCAATGACAGGGTTTGGTTTTGATTTTGTGTTGGAGAGCGTAGCCGAGATGTTTAATGCTGTGTTCCCACACTCGGCCCACGTGGAACTCATGACCTGTGGAACCTGTCACCCTGCCATCTACCCTTTCCGCACCCAGGAAACAACGATGGAGGAAATAAACGGGGGCGAGTCCTGCGGCCGGTGCCACGGTTCGGTGGCGTTTCCAGTTTCAGCGTGCTTCAGGTGCCACACAACAATGCCGGTATCCGGTACGGTCGAACCGACACTATACGACGACATCACATTCACGCGCCCCGACAGTATCGAGGGTTTTGCCGGCGCGGCCGGCGATGTGAACCCTGCGGCTCGCTTCCCACACTGGATTCACCGCATCAGGTACAAGTGTATGGCATGCCACACCAGTTTGTTCAACACACGCGTAGGAGCAGACACTCTTAGAAAAGCGGACATGCGAAACGGAAAGAGTTGCGGCGCCTGCCATGACGGATCGGCAGCCTTCCCACTCTTGGAGTGCAATCGCTGCCACAGCGAGGCCACTGCCGGAGATGGCGATTCACGGGAATAATGACGCCACGAAGCATCTTCTTGATGCTGGGGGCTTTGGCCCTGCTGTCAGAGCCAGCATGGAGCCAAGGTGTGACCCTGCGGTTGGCGGAAAGTGTCGTCGGCTTCGATTCGCATGATCTGTGGGCTAGGTTTGAGTCTCGGCCTTGGTCCGGGCAGCTAGAGCGAAGTGGATGGGCCTACCTACTTCTTCGAGGTAGTGTTCTAGACCGCAGAGTCTTGAACTTCGATATCGGCGTGCGACCCAGGCTTCGCCGAAGGATCACCACGACGTCAGAGACCAAACAGACCTCGCGGATCCTGGGACTCAACGCCACCGCGAACATCCTCTCTACCCGGCCGCTTTCAATGTCCATGTGGCATCTAAGGGAGTCGAGAGTGCTGACGAGGCAATTTGGCGCCGAGGAGCAGAGGAATACGACCCGATCGCAGGCACAACTGGCCTGGGTCAATCGTTATCTGCCCGGCTTCGTCACATACTCACACTCCACGCTCGACCAGGAATTTAGGCCTGGCAACGCTGAGCCATCGTTGTTCACCAGCTCGACGTCGACCGCTCGGTTTTCCGCCAATAACCGAAAGACCAACTTGCTCGTTGAACATCTCAACAGGGAGGGTGTGGAGCGGGGCGGCGATTTCACGCAAGTGCGAGCACACTTTCAAAACCAGCAACGATGGGGCAAAGGCAGCGATCTCAGAACGGGGGTTCGGTACCATTCAAAGAATGATACGAGGGAATTGACCTGGACTGAGAGTGCTCGGCTCCTGCACACCGGGTTCGTGTCCTCGAACTATCATTTCTTACTGAGCAGTGGCAGTTCCTGGGGAGTCAACACGTCCCAACGCGTGTTCGGGAGTGGGCTGAATGTAGCAGCAGCAAGATGGCTCAGCGTGGGAGTGGATGGGTCTAGTCTCCACGTGGTCAACTCAGGAGGAAGAGTCGTGCGCAAGCTCGCCACCGCAAGTGTGGCATTGAACGCAGCTTTGCCGCATGACGTCGGCTTGTCAGTGAACGGGTCTATTGGCTATGAAGGGTTTGGACGTGTTCCAGTCGACGATGGCTGGGTCTTCGTGGTCAACGAACTATACATTGTTGGATCGTCGGGCAGAATTCTCTTGAACAATCCGGCTGTGGATGTCGCGAGCATCGTGGCAACCGACACACGTGGCTCGTTCATCTACGAGTTCGGGCTCGATTTCGATCTAACTGATGCCGCCCCATTTGTGGAGTTACTGGTGTTGCCCGCCGGGCGGATCGACACTGGCGACACGCTGCATCTAGATTACCGATTCAGAGTCTCACAGGAAGAACACACAAAAGCGGTGCTCGGCAGCTACAGTGCTACCGTGGCAGTCCGAGGGATTCAAGTCTACCACAGACGGAGGTTCAGGGACCCATTCAGCGAGGTCATAGTTGGGGCCGGCGTCGATCCTCCCGGAGAAGTTGTGCGAACCCTGGAGGAGATCGATGAAACGGCCACCGGCATTGGAGTCCGCAGGGTGGTGTGGAGATTCACCATTGACGCCGACGCAAGCCTCACGAGCCGGACGGCGGGTGACTTCCGTTACGAACGCTCGAGACTGAGTGGAGCCGTATCTGTGCGTCCACTCTACTCGCTTCGGGCTACCGCGAACGCCGAAGCGAGCAGCAGTAAAACCAGCACACGAGTGGGAAGGATGACAATATTCTCTTCGAACTCGACGCTGTTTTGGACGCCGAACCGTTTCCTGGATGTACGGACCCGGTTCTC
>JBDGYW010000959.1:0-3243 GCA_039588935.1 Gemmatimonadota bacterium
TTGCTGCACTTGAGTGTATTGCGCGGTCACGCATCGATAGCGGGATACCGCCACACAGATTAGACTGTGACGGCAACCCGTATTGAGCGCCGGGGTGGGGGTGTTGGGTGTGCCACGCACACCTGCCAGTTTAACTCTAACCAAAGGAGGACGTATGAGCAAGGTCTGGTTTTACAGCGACGAGCCGGAACTGAACAGCCCCACGTACTGTATGCAGTGCGCGACACTGACGCGGGTGGTGAAGCAGGGCCGCAGCATCTGGGACGTCTTACAGCCCCGCACCCAGCGCCACCTCAAAGGCGAGTACCGTTACGAGACCGAACCCACCGACAATGTGTGTGCTCACTGTGGTGGTGACAGCCCCGGCAACGCGGAGAGAAATGTATGACGATTAAGATTGAGTACTCCGGTGCGTTCCCTAACCTGTGCAGCGGCCACCTCGTTGTGACCGTGGATGGGCAGGAGTGGGACTTCGGTGAGCACTGCCTGAGCAGTGGTGGGACCGTGTGGTTCGATGATAGCGGGAACGAGCACGTCGAGACCGGTGAGTGGTCTGTAACCAAGTGGCCTGCGGGTTTCCCGGTGGCGCTCGTCATGGAGCGGGTGACTGTGGCGATCAACGACCAGATCCCGCACGGCTGTTGTGGAGGTTGTGTATGAAGTACCTCATACTCGACACCGAGACTGAGGCTTGGACTGATGGGGTGCCGCGCGAGGCACCTCCTCGGTTCGCCGCCATGGGCTGGCGCCGGAGCGACGAGCCTACTACGTACATCACAACTGACGCTCATTATGCGACGGAACTGGTGCATCTCGGCATCTCTCAGGGCTACGTGGTAGTCGGCCACAACCTCGCCTTCGACCTGTGGGTGCTGGGGATCAAGCCCAAGCACACCGACGCGGGCTACCATGACACCATGGTGGTGGACTTCCTGCAGCGCCTCGCCTTCGACGACGGGGGCTCCAACCCCAGCCCCTATACTACCCTTGAGAAGCTGCTGGGGCGGGAGCTGGGCGGCAAGGGCGACACGCAGCTGAGCTACAAGCCGGGAGTGCCGCTCACTGAGGAGCAGGAGCGGTACCTACGGGGTGACGTGGAGGCCACGCACGAGGTGTGGGAGCGCCAGGTTGCCGCCGGCTTCCCCGGTGGGGTGCCAGAATCGTCGCTCCAGGTGCGCGCTATGTGTGCCCTTAACCAGCTCGAGCGCAACGGCTTACGCACCGACGCCCACCAGATGGCGGTGCAGCGCAAGGCATTCCAGCGGTTCCGCGCCAAGGCGGCGAAGGCACTGGTGGCCGACGGCTACTACCAGCCAGCCCGCACGGGCCCACGTGGCGGGGAGTACAAGGCCAAGCTGTGCACCAAGCCGTTCGAGGAGCTGATCGTGGTGCTGGCCAAGAAGAAGGCCATCGTGCTCGCCAAGACACCCACCGGGCGGGTGAAAGTGGACGCGAACGTGCTGCTGGACTTCCTTGAAGATCCCGTGGTGGCCGCGTGGAAAGACTACAAGGACGCCGACCGTGCGCTGGGCTTCCTGCGCTCGTGGGAGACCGGGGGCGTGGTGCATGGCCGCTACTGTTACCTCGTACGCTCTGGCCGCACCAGCAGCAGCAAGCCGAACATGCAGAACATCCCGAGCCGTGGTGCGCGGGGCGACCTCAAGAAGTGCTTCATCGCACCTGAGGGCCGTGTATTCTACGAGCTGGACTACGGGCAGCTGGAGCTGTGCACCTTCGCCTACCTCACGCAGGGGAAGATGCTGGAGCTGATCAACGCCGACGTCGACCTGCACCGCTTCATCGCCAGCAAGTTCTACAAGAAGGCTGCTGAGCTGCTGACCAAGGTGGAGCGCCAGACCGGGAAGGCCCCCAACTTTGGCTTCCTCGGCGGCATGGGGGTGAAGAAGTTCCTCACCTACGCCCGTGGCATGGGCGTGGCCTGCACCGAGGAGGAGGGACAGGAGCTGCGCAACATCTTCCTCACCCACTACCACGAGGCCAACCCGTGGCTCCGGGACAAGTGCGAGATACTGCGCGAGTACCGCGACGTGTGGGCTGGGCGTGAGGGAGCGGAGGAGCGCAAGGTGGTGCGGACCTCGGAGTACATCGGCGACAACAAGTGTCACTGTCTCGTGCCCGCTGGTGATCTGGCTTGGGACGAGGGCTGGGAGCGGGCCAAGGACATCGGCAAGAGGATGCCTTGGTATGTGGTCGACGGCCTGAAGAAGCAGGAGGGCTCGCCGCGCCTGGAACGGTGGCTCACCCATCGAACGGTGACTGTGGTAGGCGGGCGCACACGGGCCCCTGTCTCGTACACAGAGGAGCGCAACACGAGGTTCCAAGGGCTGGCCGCGAACCTAACCAAGGATGCACTGGCGCGCGTCTGGCAGTCCATGCCGCACGTCATGATCCACGCCTTCGTACATGACTCGTTGTTAATCTCGGTCGAGGACAACGCCGACAAGGAGGACGTGGTGGCCAGTGTGGCGGGGGTCATGTTGGACGCAGCGCGCGACTGGATTCCGGGTGTTCTTGTGCACGTCGAGGCCGATGGCCCCGGCATGTCGTGGTACGACGCGAAAAATGCAGGGAGTCTGAAATTTTAATGTCCACACTTTTTGACCAGTTGTTGGTTGTCAACAACTTATGACTTTCAACCCATGTAGTTTATAAGGGCGCATCAAAATGAGAAAGTACATTAAGACACAGAACACCTTCGGCGACTTCGGCCGCCTCGCTCGAAACAACGTGCTGGACGCGCAGGTGGCAGACCGAGTCCGCTTCCTCATGGACCAGCTCTTCGGCGAGTGTGACGCGAGGTTGCTGGAGGATGCGCTGGCTGGGGAGACCACAGCGTCGTCGTGGCGCAGCACCCTGTCCCGCGAGAACCACGCAGGCCGCAAGCGACAGCTGCGCGAGTACCGCCAGCGGTTGGCCGCACTGAAAACGCAGGAGCTGCTTACAAGGAGTCGCGCATGAAACCAGAGGAAGTCTTCCTCGTGTTGCAGTATTCGTATGATGACACCGAGGTGCTCGCCGTGTTTTACGACGAGGACAAGGCCAAGGCATACGAGGCCCGTATGGGCAAGGAGTGGCTGTGGAACTGGTGCGTCCACCACGAGACGATCTCAATGATAGTGGAGGACGCATGAGCGACCCGAAGTTTGACACTGTAAAGAACCTCGTGACTGAACGGGATGCGTTGCGGAAGCGACTGCTGGCGACACGAGAACTAACACAGGC
>JBDGYW010000960.1:0-2946 GCA_039588935.1 Gemmatimonadota bacterium
GGAATCGTTGGGCACGGGCAAACGATCTACACGCTCGATCCTGAAAAATGGATTCGCGCCTTTCACAGTTTCACACCAAATGCAGCCAGTGAGCAGGTGTGGGTAGCGGGCGACCTTGGTGGTGGTGTACCGTGCATGGCTACATTTACGTGTCTCCAAGTCGAAGACGGGGATACACCAACCTCGTACATGGACCCTGGAGTCACGGCCCCAACTCAGGCCGATGAACTTAAAACGAAACGGACAGGGCAAAACTACGCACCCATCGGGCGCTCGTCTGAGCTGACGGTTGCCCTCTGGTTCCGTAGGAACGTCCCACCTTCCGGCAACTTCAAATACATCATGTCCGCGAACGACAGTGGGACTGACTACTGGATTCTGATCGGCACGAACAACATTATCAACACGAACCTCATCGGCATCGGCTTGTCCTCTGCGACTCTGGGTGCACCTACCGGGGCATGGGAACAGATCGTGATTACGCGACGACTGAAGACGAACGGCGATGTTGAACAGGTGATTTACCACAACGGGGTCCAGCTAACACAGAGTTCAGTGGCGAAGGCAAGTGTGGATGCACAGACGCTCTCCACGTTTCCGAACGGGATGTTCATCGGCTCTGATCGTGGGTTGACCTCACCATCCGATCTCGGGATGGACATGCCTCTGGACAGGTTCCGTGTCGATGGTCGCGCTTGGACTACTCAGGACGTGGAAGATGATTATGAGCTACTTCACTACGCTGGTATTAGATCCTTCCTGGCGAAGACTGCCGGTCGCTACTTCCGTTTCACGAATCTACCGGGATCGTTCCGTGGTGGTGTCGATCCGTCCGCGATGCAGGGATCTATCCAGCTCGAACAGATCGGAGTGAACCCACCAGGGGTGCCACTGTGATTACCCTTTCCGCAGCGGCACAAAAAGCGCTACTCCAGCACACTGCCCGCCCTGCTTTCACAGCATCCGTGCAGTACAACTCCACGGACGGGAAGATCCGCAAGGGTGGCCCTCAGACACTCGACCTCACTGCACTGGTCGAGGCGTTTCCTGCGATGCGCCTGAGTATCCGTCCGTCTGAGCGCATTCCTGAGCTGACCGGCATGACTGTGAAGGTGTTCAACAAAGACGACATGCTGAACATCACGAACGCAGATGGCTGGGTGGGGGATGACCATTGGCATCGCGCTCGACTTACGATCAAGCTCGGTGTCGAGATAGGGATGACGGAAGAAGTCGTCGGCACGATCGTGGGTGAACTTGACGACGTGATCGCGAACTACGATGACAACACGGTCGAGATGTCTTTCGTCGATCCCTTCGCCCGACTGAAGGGGAGTAACTTTGGCAACGCTTATGGCTCCTATCGAGACACAGTGCCGACCCTTGTGGTGAAGACACTCCTACAGCGTGCCGGATTCACGTCGGATCTCGACGATACATCCTTCGACGATGCGATCGAGAGCGAGAGACGACAGGATCTGAAGATCCAGCTCTACACACCGAGTACAGAAGAGAACTCAACCACGTGGTGGGATGCAATTAAGTTCATGCTGCACCACGTGAACGCAGGGCTGTTCTGGAACTCGGATGGTAAGATCGAGATATTCAAACTCGCTCCGTCGATCGACCCACCCGTCTTTACGTTCAACCGCACTGTGAACACGCACAGCATCAAGATGCAGAGCCCTGGTGGGCACATTGTGAACAAGTACAACATCTTCATGCAGTTCCCCAACTCAGAAGATACGACGAACTACTGGGGAGGGAATGAAAACAATGAACCATTTCAGGTACTGAATCAGGACAGCATCGACATCTTTGGTACGCTCGAAGAGGATCTGGAGTATGCCTGGACGTGGGATAACTTCGGTGTTGCTACGACAGCGGAAAACCAGGCTCTGCTTCGCCTCGACGTTACCGCGTTCGGCCCCAAGGTTTTGAAGCTCAGAGCCACACTCGACACATTCGTGGCAGAATTGTGGGACTACGTTCGCATCCTCGATTCGGAAACCGGCATCGACATTAACGGGTTTGTGTTTGAAAAGAGCATCGACTTCGAGAGCGCTGTCTGTCACTTCAAAGTGTTCCACATGCCCTTGACAGCACCAGACCCTGACGACCCCACTGTCCAGTGGCTCTACACGAATAACAGTCAGAAGTATGATGACGGTGAACTCATCAGAGGGGAAGTGGCATGAGCATCCGAGATAATCTCTTTTGGGCCAACTCTCCTACCATCGAACTGGTTTCCCGGCAGCGACTCAAAGAAATGGGTGAAGCGTTTGGGACGACACGTCTCGTCGGAATGTCGAATCCGGGGACAAACGTCACCGATCAGAACGGTGCTGTGGCCCTGGATCACATTCAGTCCACCATTCTTCGTGTGTGTTTCATCGCCAAGCGCACAAATACAACACTCTCGGATAACTGGGTAGACATCGGCGTCTGGTCACGCAGTGAGACCGGAGGTCCGTCAACGAACTACGGTGGTTCTTTCTGGGACTCAGGGTACGATCCTCAGAACTGGGTGATGGATCACAACAACACGGACCTCGACGATCCCTGGACGGAGTTCGATCCGCGAGCGAATGGGTATCGCCTGACGGTTAGTGGCTCGACTGCTTACCCAACCTTCACTGAACAATTATTCTGGGCTCAAATCCCAGTCGGCATCGACGGCAAGCTGTGGGGTTGGGCGATGTTTGCTTCAGCCATGCACAACAAATTATGGTTGCGACTCGACCCAGGATCGAATATCGACTATGTGAGGAACGTGCTCGTGTGGGAATGGATACCTCACCCGAACACACCAACATGGTCGCCGCTCGGACTCGTAAGCCCGAAGCCTGATTTCAGTGAGGGCATGGGCTCGAAGTACGACATCTTCACTGGAGCATGACGTGGCGAACACGGTCTGGAAAATCACTGCGAACAATCCGCAGGACC
>JBDGYW010000961.1:0-2942 GCA_039588935.1 Gemmatimonadota bacterium
AACGCGCGGTCTTGTGTGACAGTTGTGCCCATGGCTTTCTCCTCCTCTGGCTCTTCCTCGTATGGCGAAGCGAGTTTCCAGGCGTCGTAGTTAGAAATGGGTCCGATTCCCATGAGTTCACGCACCGGCGACACGGGCTTTCCATGCCTCACATTTGGAGCGGGGGACCACCCTCGAATCGTCCAGTTTCAGCATCGAATAGCCGTTTGGGCTGTAGCACGACAGGCAGCGTTTCGCCCGCTCCTTGGCGTAGGGCGGTGGCTCCCAGGTCCCGACCTGAACCCGCTTGACGACCCTGGCCCCGCCAAATGACCAGCACCCACCTTCTCGGTTGGCGTTGTAGTAGTCGTCGCGGCATCCGCGACACATTTCTCTGTTTTTCACAGCATCCTCCTTTTCGCGTCGGTTTCCTTTGGGTTGAGTTGCGTCTTCAATCAGGGCCAAGCCGCGTAGCAAGTCGCTTTCGATTCGGCTCATGATTCCCTTTCAAAAGGTCACCCGTGCCGCATCCACAACACGGCAGCACGTCTCCACGTCGAAAAGCCCAATGTGGCACTCCTCAGCCGGAATCCCCAATTCCTCCGCAAGCCACGCATACGCTTCGCTTCGCGTCATCGGGCCCCGTTTCCACAGCGGGTCGAAAGCAGCGTGCGCTTTCATCTTCCACTGCCTCAGTTCCGCGTTCGCCAATCGGCCCAACGGTCGAGTGCTCTTCGGGTGACACCCTACATACGCATCGCAATCCTCGCACAGGTAGAACCGCTTCTTGGCCAAGTCGAGTCGGTGCGGGTAAATCCGCTTGCCCGTCACGAGTTCGGACGTTGATTCGCAATATGGACAGACTGGGTTAGACATGGGTTTCTGGTCCCTCCGCTGATACCTCAGGTGGCGATACCGCATGCCGCAGGCTTGGCGTGATTTGCTTCGTTTCGCCACGGCTCACTTTCTCCTACTCACAACCTGGCCTTGACTTGTTCTGGGGGCACGACTCACTCTCCAGGTTCAAACGGGTTTTCCAGCAACCGGTCCAACGCTGCCCATCGTTTACAGCACTCGCAACCGGGCTCAAAGTCCTCGCAGCGGTCGCCAAAGAATTCCCGAAGGAGTGGCTCGGCAAAACTCCGCACGACCTTGGCGCGTGTGTCGAAGTGCAGGTGCTCACTTGACCATGTCCATTCCATGCCTTAGATGCCTCGAAACAGTTGCCCAACCGTGGTTTCCAACGCCACGGCCACGCAGTACAGCCTGTCCGCCGAAATCCGACGCCGGCCGTTTTCCACAAGACAGACGTGGTTCAGCGAGATGTCGGCCTCCCGCGCCAGATCCCGCATCGACATGCCCATCTTGCTTCGCCGCGACCGGATGGCTTTGCCGATGTGTTCGACCACGTCGTTTATGGGTTCGTTATGAGTTGACATGGTTTCCTCGTTGCGGTATGGTGTGCGTTAGGCCCTGTTGCCAGAAACGGAACGTGCGCGGCGCGACGCCGTGGGCTGAGGCCCGAATGGTCGTTGTCCAAATCCGGTATCGCTGGTTCCGCGAGGAGCGGGCAAACAAGAGCGGGCCTTTGAGCCAGCCCCAGCGACGGCGGCGAAATCCTGAATCGTCGTTAGGTATCCCGGTGGTGAGGACCCTTCGTTGGGCGTTGCAGCCATAAATTGCGGTGTCGGGAGGGGGGGGTTGCGCAGTAACACTAGTCCTTCGCCTCCTGTAAAACGTCTTCGAGGGCCTTGACCCATCCCTGCCACTTGGCGAGGCTTCGCTTCGACCTTTCAAGGCCCTCGTCCCCTCCGGCAGACTCCCCGCGACTTTCCAGCCACCGTTCCTGGCGTGCAATACTCGTTGCCTGGGACTGTACCTGGCGACGACAATGCACCAGCACACCGAGCAAGGTTCCCGGTTCGCCGAGCCTCTTGCCGCAGTGCGGGCAAAACTCCGTCGTGTGCTCCTGGCCGCAACAGGCGGTTTTCATGACTTCTTCGCCTCCCGCTGTATCGCGTCGTAGACTTCCTGCCGATGCACCGGCACTTCTATTGGCGCGTCGATTCCCAGCCGCACCCTGGCCTCGTCGATCTCAACGACGGTCACGGTAATGTCGTCGCCGATTGTGATCGCCTCGAATTCCTGCCGTGATAGCACAAGCATTGCGATTCCTTTCATAAATGAGCGTCCGAATTCAGTGTCCCCGACTGCGAAGAAGTGCCCATGCCGCTCGCGAACGGCTCTCCCCGAGGGCTGCGGGATAGGCACTCTTCCATTGCGCTCCGCAATAGCCAGCAGCAGTGCCTTGGCGGGCGACCAGACAGCTACCCTGGTCGGCCGTGCAATGCCCTGCTACGCGTGCTATTCCCCCGCGGGTGCCGGACGGGGTTGGAATGGTGCTTGAGAGTGCGGCGCGACTGACTCGAACAGCCTGGCAACCTGTCGCGGTGGTTCGGGCGAATTGCACCCGTCGAGAGATACCACTCCCTCTCGATCGCGAATGTATGCTGCGCCGCAAATCCGGCGGGGCCAGGCCGCGCTTACGCACGCCCGCCGGTAGAATCAAATCGACAGGAGTTCCGGCTCTAGATCCGAATTGGTCTTCGGAGCCCTGGCAGCAACTTGCGGTGGGCCGGATCTGCAACCACCCAACCGCGACACACCCAACGGCGCTCTCCTGCCTCGCCGGCCTCAGTGTGGGGTCTACGTCCCCAACGGGCTGCAACCGTGACACGTCAACGGCCGACTTTCTGGCGTCAAACGGGTATTTCATGGGTACTTCATGGCGACCTCCCTCCTCCCGCCGGCCGGCGAGCTTGCAGTAGTCGTCGTAGGGTAGAGTCACACCCCACCCCCTCTCGCGCACAACCGCACGTCGGCGAATTCCCAGCGGATCGTGCTGTAATCGAGCCCGTGGCCGTCAACCAGCCACTCCACCGTCCCGTCCAAAAACCAGACGA
>JBDGYW010000962.1:0-2940 GCA_039588935.1 Gemmatimonadota bacterium
GACGATCGAGGCGCGTTTCAGGTTGCTTCGCCTCTCCTCACGATGTCGCTCGACGATTCTCACGAGCTGGTCCGCGGCAGCCGGCTCGTAGAGGATATTCGTGATCTTTCCGTCGCAGGGTACCTCCACCGGGGCCATTTCCATGACCCCTTCTCGGACCGTTGCCATCTGCACATGGACGTCCGGAGTGATGATCGTCGCAACGATGTTTCCTCCAAAGGCGGGACGGATCTGGAGGAGAAGATTGTCACACTGCTTCTTCTTGACCTTCGCGTCACCGATTTGGAGGTCCGTGCAGTCGGCCGTGAGGCCACTCACCGAGTTGGAGGCAATCCGCGGTGCCAAGTCGCGCCCGATGAATGTGGCTCCGTACAAGACGATTCTCGGCTGCCTTTCCTTTACGAGCTCACACATAATGCGGCTGTACGGTAGCGTCCTGTAGTCGGACAGGTCTGGATGATCAACCAGGATGACTTCATCCGCCCCAAAACGAAATGCTTCTTTGGCCACATGCTCCAGCTCGTGTCCGATGGCAATAGCCTTGAGTGGCCCTCGGAGCGTCTTGGCGAGCTTTCGTCCTTTCGACAGCAGCTCCAAGCTGACGTCTGCGGGCTGCCCCGAATGCTGCTCGACAAACACCCAGATTTCTTGTGATCCGTTGTTCATTGCGATCCCTATCCGAAAAAGTGCTCCCCAATCAGAGAATCGAGAAGATCGCCAATGCCTTCGCTCGTCGGCGGAAACTGTTCATGTCCTGCACCGGAGAGCACGACGGACTCCACTTTGTAGACCTTGGTGGGCGACCCCTGAATGCCACAGCGCTCGACTTCAACCCCGAGATCGTCGCAGTCTAGAGTTTGGATGTAGAGTCCCTTGCTCGTGTAGGTGGCTACGAGCTTGTCGAGTTCTTCGGCCGCAGCGGACGCCTCGGACATCGCTTCCAGCTCGGTGCGCGCACGGGCCTTCTTCAGTGCCATCAGGGACTTGGCCTTGAAGGGCCTTGGCGTCGCTGCCTCTTGCACAACGGTAATCAGCAGAGGCAGGGTGGATTCCAGAGTCTCACAGCCGTCGTCTATTCTTCGTCTTACAACGATCTTGTCTTCCCCGAGATCGATGATTTCCTGTGCACAGGTAATCTGTGGAATTCCCAGCTTTTCTGCCGTTTGGGGGCCGACCTGCGCGGTATCGCCGTCGATCGCCTGGCGGCCGGCGAAGATCAAGTCAAATGGCCCTAGCTTCTTGATCGCTTCGCTCAGGATGTAGGAAGTCGCCAACGTATCCGCGCCACCAAATTTCCGGTCGGTAATCAGGCATGCATCATCGGCGCCCATATACAGGCAGTCACGCAGCACTTCTGCTGCTTTGGGTGGACCCATCGTTACCACGGTTACCTTGCCGCCGAATCGATCGCGCACCTGAAGTGCCAGCTCGAGGGCAACTTTGTCGTCCGGATTGAAGACGGTCGGCAACTTCCCCCGGTTCACGGTTCCGTCCGGCCGCATCACTTCAACGGAGATGTTGGAGGTATCCGGAACTTGTTTCACCATTACGATGGACCTGCATCCCATAGTCATTCCTAACTGCATCCCTGCGTTGCCAATACAAGGTGCTTGGCTCGGATTCCCGCGCTCTTGCGCCCGGCCATCGGTCAGCACAAGGTCAGAACGTATCCTCTCTCCCGGCCGGGTTCAGGTTGACAAACTACCCCCGGGACCGCCAGCAGAGAGTCCGAGTATTGCAACAGCCACCGGGCCATCGGGAGGTGTGCGGCATCGAAGCGCCTCGTTGCACGGAATCCTCATCCTCGGATCAGCCTATTTCCCGTACTCGGGGCTACGCGGTGCCGCGTTCGATAGCCGTGCCCGTCGCCAATTGGTAGAATTATGCGTTCTCTATGCCACTTTGCTGGTTGACATGAATAGGAGATCGTCATGGCACGGATCAATTTCGGCGGTGAGCGGGAAACTGTGGTGATGCGCAAGGAGTTCCCCCTGCCCAGGGCGCGCCGTGTACTCAAGAACGAGACCATTGCCATTCTCGGATACGGGGTGCAGGGGCCTGCGCAGGGGCTCAATCTGAGGGACAACGGATTCAATGTCATTGTAGGCCAGGCCAAGGCTTTCAAGAAGGACTGGGATCGTGCGGTCAAAGACGGGTGGAAGCCGGACAAGGATCTGTTTGACCTGGAGGAGGCCACTGCCCGCGGGACGATCGTACAGATGCTGGTGAGTGACGCTGCGCAGATGAAGATCTGGCCCATGGTGAAGAAGAACCTGAATGAGGGCGACGCGCTGTATTTTTCGCATGGGTTTTCCATCGCGTACCGGAGTCAGACGAAGGTCATCCCTCCCAATAACGTGGACGTGATCATGGTGGCCCCTAAGGGATCGGGTACATCGGTGCGTCGCAATTTTCTTTCCGGTGCTGGCATCAACTCGAGTTTTGCCGTGCACCAGGACTTCACGGGTAATGCCAAAGAGCGCTGCATTGCGCTGGGCATCGGCGTGGGATCAGGCTATCTCTTCCCCACGACATTCGAGAAGGAAGTCTACAGCGATCTGACCGGTGAACGCGGCATCCTGATGGGCGCTCTGGCCGGTGTCATGGAAGCCCAGTATGACGTGTTGCGTAGGAACGGGCATTCGCCGAGCGAGGCGTTCAACGAGACGGTGGAGGAGCTGACCCAGAGCCTGATCCGCCTGGTCGACGAGAACGGCATGGACTGGATGTATGCCAATTGTTCAGCCACTGCTCAGCGAGGCGCACTGGACTGGAAACCACGCTTCAGGAAGGCTGTCGCACCGGTCTTCAAAGAGCTCTACGAGAGGGTGAAGAGTGGTGCGGAGGCGAAGCGCGTGATCAGTGTATGCGGCAGAAAAGACTACCAGGAGCGCCTCAACAGGGAGCTGGCTGAGATTCGCGATTCCGAGATGTGGAAGG
>JBDGYW010000963.1:0-2934 GCA_039588935.1 Gemmatimonadota bacterium
CAGGACAAGGAAATCCGAATGGTGGGCGGTAGCCAGCAGGTGAAAGTGGACGTTCGGATCATCGCCGCCACCAACAAGAACCTGCTCGACCTGGTTGGGAGGCAGATGTTCCGTGAGGATCTGTACTTCCGGATCAACGTGATCCCGATTGACGTTCCCCCCCTGCGGGAAAGGGACGACGACATTCTTCTTCTCGCACGACACTTCGTCCTCAAATACTCTGAGGAGCTGGGCAACGCCGCTCCTCAGTTCTCCGACGGCGTCCTGGAGACGTTCCGCCGCTATCATTGGCCGGGGAACGTACGGGAATTGGAGAACGTGATTCATCGGCTGTTGGTAATGAGCGAGGGTCAGGCCGTTGACGTTCCCGATTTACCGACCGTGATGCGGTTCTCAGCTCCGCGCGGTATCGGCCCGCAGTGCTCGCTGGCCGAAGTGGAGGCAGTGCACGTGCGCAGTGTCCTGGCAAGCGTAGACGGCAACAAGACCAGGGCGGCCGAGATCCTTGGCATTGATCGCAAGACGCTGCGAGAGATATTGAAGCGCCACTCGGCTGGTTGAGAGCGTTCACCGCCAGGGATCCGTCACCGGGGTAGAATTCCCCACCGGGGCAAAACTTCCCAGCTGCGGCCGTGGTGTTCGGTGAATCCCGACTCGCTCTTCCCTCTCCTCTGCGTGCCGTAACCCAATACCAAACAGAGACTTACCAAGGTCGGGCGCGATCTTCGCTTTCCCGTGAGGTAAGCCAGCGACGGTAGCACGCCAGTTGCTTTGGTGTGGATCGGAAACGAGAGCCAGGAGAATCCCATGCCATCGAAGCGACCACCACGAGGAATCTGTTCGTCCTGCGTCAACGCACCCAGCTGCATGTACGTGAGGGCGCGGAGAGGCCCGATATACCAGTGCGAGGATCACAGTTCGTACACCCCGATGGAACCGAGAGTACGCAGGAGGAGCCGGACGGTCGCTGGTCCGGGCAACCCAGACAACTCCACGGCAAGGCGTTCCCGTCTCCACGGACTGTGCGCCTCCTGCGACTACGCGGAGACTTGCACACTGTCGCATTCCGAGGGCGGCGTCTGGCACTGCGAGGAGTACGCGTAGTCTTAATTGACGCTGCGTACAACGGTGAGAGGCTAGGCCAAGATGGGAACTCGCATCAACCCAGAGGGCATCTTCCAGATTGTAGATCGACACAATCACAGCCAGGGCGCACTCATCTCGATACTTGAAGACATCCAAGCCGAGTATAACTACCTGCCGGAAGCAGCGCTCAAGATCGTCGCCAACAGAACAGGTCGTCCGCTCGTCGATGTCTATGGCGTCGCGACGTTTTATCGGGGCTTCAGCCTGGAGCCCCGGGGCGCCCATCTGGTCTCCGTCTGCGTGGGCACGGCATGTCACGTGCGCGGGTCGCCGGAGACTCTTGACGGCTTTGAGACATGCCTGCACATAAAGTCCGGGGAGACGAGTGAAGACCATGAGTATTCGCTGTCGACTGTGAACTGCCTCGGGGCGTGTGCACTCGGACCGGTCGCTGTCGTCGACGGTGAGTACTACCGCAACGTCAAGGAGCATGATGTCAAGGGTGTTCTCGAGCGCGCTTCGCGAATCAACGGGGCGATCAAGATGACAGATGACGAGCGGGTGTTCGGTGTGAGTGTGTCGTGCCCGAACTGCAACAGGAGTCTACTGACTCACGAACACCTATTGGATGGTCATCCCATGGTTCGCGTCACCGCGTCGTTTGGCCGGAAGCACGGCTGGATTCGACTGAGCAGCCTGTACGGCGACCACCGCGTGGAGAGAGAATACGAGATCCCACAGGGCGCCCTAATCCACTTTTTCTGTCCCCAGTGCCACGCGGAACTCAAATCCGCAAGAATCTGTCCGAACTGCGATGCTCCGATGATTGTCTTGTTGATCAGTGGCGGCGGAACGATTCGGTTCTGTTCCCGCAGTGGCTGCAAGGAACACATGCTGGATCTGGGCGGGTGACGGCTGCGCATCGGTGAGCTGCATCCACACCCTGTGAGAAGAGAGAACGCGGAAAGATCACCACTAGACACGCTAATGCCAGAATGCCAAGACTCAGCACGATCGGTGACCTAGAGCAACTGCGCGGACGGATACGCGACGACGTGAGTGGCCCCAAACCGGGCATCACCGTGTGCGCCGGTACGGCCTGTCAAGCGAGCGGTGCCAACGACGTTCAGCGCGTTCTCAAGAGATACCTCATCGAGCACAATCTCGTAGACCAAGTAGCGCTGCGTATCACAGGATGTCAGGGTTTCTGCGAGATGGGGCCCTTCGTTGTAACAGAACCACAAGAGGCCTTCTATCCGAAGATCGGGACGAATGAGGTCCCTGCGATAATCGACGCAGCCGTTTCGGGTGAGTTAGCACGTGATCTCCTGTATCGGCATCCCACCACGGGCGAGATCTGCCGTTGTCTTCAGGACATACCGTTCTTTGCCGGACAGCAGCGCACTCTGCTGGGGAAGAACCAACGCCTCGATCCTATCCGGCTGTTCGGCTACATCGCCGAGGGAGGTTACGAGGCGCTCGCCAAGGTGCTGGCGGGATACACACCCGAGGAGATCATCGACGAAGTCAAACGGTCAGGGTTGCGCGGACGCGGCGGTGCGGGGTTCCCAACTGCTGAGAAGTGGGAACTTGCACGGCGCCAGGAGGGTGACGGGAGGTACGTCGTTTGCAATGCTGACGAAGGGGACCCTGGGGCGTACATGGATCGCAGCATCCTCGAGGGAAATCCCCACAGCGTGATCGAAGGCATGATCATTGGTGGAATAGCCGTCGGCGCAACCGAGGGTTTCGTGTTCGTGCGACATGAGTATCCGCTGGCCATCAAACACGTGTTGATCGCTCTGCGATTGGCCCGCGAATTCGGACTTCTTGGCAAGGATATCCTAG
>JBDGYW010000964.1:0-2925 GCA_039588935.1 Gemmatimonadota bacterium
CGGATAGTGAGGGTAAGGGGGAACCTACCCAGGCCTCTGGGAACCCACTAATTTGCAGCCCACGCAACCCACGGGGCGTAGCGCAGCCCGGTAGCGCGCCTGCTTTGGGAGCCCAGTCACAGGAGCTGGCTTTCACCAAATTGACGTAACTGCGGGCGTTTCTACACCAAGGGTGCGAACCTCATTCCAGGGATTCGCACCCTTTCTGCGTCTGAACTTGCACAGAAACTTGCACAGCCCGCCCTAGCGCAACGGCAGACACGCTTTCTTTGCCAATCCGATCACCGCCACGCGAGCCCAACCGGGGAGCACATTGGCCTGAACCTCTTGGGTCCCATAGGTCCGATCCACGGTGCCGCACGGAGGCCCCCACCTCGGAAAAGCACGAGAAGGGTCCCATCGTCACACAAACGGCGAGAAACGATCCACCCGGTGCTGGGCCATCCGCACGGTAGCGCTGGTTGTGGTTGACGACATGACGATGAGTCGGGCACACTGAAGGCACACTGAATCAGCTTGGGTGAGCTGGTAGCCAAAGGGAAGGCTGGATCGAGGTCCGGCCTCCCCTTGTTTCTGTCCCCCGCTGCGTATCCCGACAGTCAGTTTCCCAACTTCGCCTTTAACACCTCCGTGAAGTTAAACACCGTAATGAGGTTTGGAGGGGGCGACGCACTCTCCCGACGGAATACGAGGCCCCGACTCAGCGGATGAAATGCAAATACCGCGTTTCCCGAGCCCGCCAAAGCAAACTTGCGGTCGCCCAAGCTGAAGAGTGGTCTCGGGGCGCCGACCCGAATACGCTCATCCAATTCGACCGAAGCGGCCATGAGTTGCCCGTCCGCAACGTAGTAGACTTCACGACCATCTTGAGACCAACGGGGCTTGAACTGGAAACCCCCAACAGATACTTGCTGCCGATTCGCCACAGGGTCTGCGAGTTCCGACACATAGAGCTCTCTGTCCTGGCGGTAAGCGATGTATCTGCCGTCCGGTGACAGCTCTGCATTATTTCCGCAACCTCGCTCACAACCTGGAACTGCAATCCGCACCTCTCCAGTACCGTCCTCGGAGACAATCCAAATGGTGCCTGGACTTGCCCAAAACAGGATTTCTCCGTCTGGCGACCAGCTCAGGGGATGAGTCCCCGACTCCCGCTCCAGCAAAAGTGAATCCGTTCCCCTCCCGTCCGACCTTCTCCTGTACAGCTGCCATATTCCGTTGCGATTCGATGAGAATGCAATGTGCTCACCGTCAGGCGACCACGTCGGAAACCAATTTCCTCCTCCATCCGTGACCTTCCACTGTCGCCCATCGACGTTGTACACCCAGATTTCCGACCCCCCAACGACAGGCCGCGAAAACGCCACGCGGTTTCCATCAGGTGAAAAACTGAAATTCTCGGTGTACGGTCCGGGTCCAAAGGGAGAAGGTAGCTCCCCCCCCGTGCGACCTACGACGATCATCGCGAACTGCGGTTCCCACTGGGGCTCGTAGATCAGGGTTCCCTTGTCCGCCAAGGCGAATTGCACGCGCCCACTCACGACCCGAACGCCATCGACAATGGGTACCGCAAGCCCCGTCGTCTCGAGCCGTAGGGGATCGAAAGGCTGAGCCAGGAGCTTCCCGTCCAACGTTCCGAATGCCAAATATCCATCCGTGAGATATCGGGGCGTCGAACCGGCTGCGACCCTCGTGACGGCCTTGGTGTCAAACGAGTACGCCACGACCAAGGCGGAATCGCCCCACCAACTCGTGAAGAGGACACCTCCGGCCACCGCTTCAGGATGGCGGTGATCCCGTTCCCCGGCCACGCTGTCGATTGTCGTCAGCCTTTCGGGTTCCCCTCCACTCCCCGGCACCCTGGCCAGCCCCTGCGGATTGACGGTAGGCACGTAGATGTATCCATCCCGCCCCCACGTGGCTCCGATCCCCACGTTGATGCCTGGGCGTTGGGGAATCAACGGCGTCCTTGACCCCCCAGTCCGCGGGACCTTCCACAGGTCGCTACCACCCGATGATGATCCTCCCACCCATTCCCCATCTGGCGAGAAAAACGGTGAATGGCCACTGACGCCTAGTGCTCGCGACTCCGGGTTGTCAAATCCTCGAACCCACATTGGACCGGACCGATCATCTCCAGCCCCCGGAGGAGCGGCCTCAACGTACACCAAGGCCAAACCGTCAGGGGCAACGTCGAAAGGCTGGTTCGGATGTCGGGCCAAATCGAGGCTCACCCATAGCGGTGACACCGAGGTAGTGCGAAGCCACAGCCCAAGCACGAGCACCAACGAGACTGCGGCCAGACTGAAGGAAGCCAGCGCGACACGCTTCCATGTCGTCGCTGCACGTGACGGTTCGGTGGGCGCGGCCACAAACGGCAGCGTGAACGCCGGATTGCAGAGCGCCTCCCCAAATTCCGTCGCCCGACTGAACCGATCCGCTGGCACCTTTGCCAACGCCTTCTGCACTGCCGCCTGCACGTTGTCTGGCACCGTGTGCCGCACATCCGAGATGGGCTGCGGCTCCGCCGAGACCACCTTGGCCACGATGGCTTGTACCGTGTTCCCCGTGTGCGGCGGGTCGCCAACCAGCATTTCGTAAACGACCGCCCCCAACGAGTACACGTCACTCTTCGCGGTGACCTCCCTTTCACCCGTCGCCTGTTCCGGGCTCATGTACTGCGGCGTACCAAGAGAGAGCCCGGTCTCGGTGAGCCGTGTGCCGCCTGCCGTCGTCACCGCCAACGCGATGCCGAAATCGGCCACCACGGGCTGCCCATCGTGGATCAGGATGTTCTCGGGCTTGATGTCCCGATGGATCACCCCTTGCCGGTGGGCGTAGTCCAGCGCGGCGGCCACACTCTTGGCGACCTCCACCGTCTCGTCCACGCCGAGCTGCTTCTCCCGATTGAGCTTCTCTCGAAGC
>JBDGYW010000965.1:0-2921 GCA_039588935.1 Gemmatimonadota bacterium
ACGAACACCGTCCAGCCTGGCACTCACGCAATGAAGGACGGGAAAGAGTACGTGCTTATCAAGATGGGGTACGGCGGTTTCACTTCGTTGACGTGGGTTCCCGTGAGGCCCTGATGCCTATCTTGCTGGCGCTTGCGCTTGCGGAGCAAGTGCTCCGCCTGGTGAACAACCTCTTGGAAGGGACTCCGGTTGAGGTGCGACGAGCGCAAGCAATCATGTGGTTTGAGCTGACGGTGTCCCTGCTTCCGGCTGATCACCAGCCCCGGATGCGAGAGGCCCTAGCTAAACTGAAGGAAGGTGAAGGATGACAGCACTGACAGGGAGCGGATTAAAACCCGGACCTGACGGCACGGTGAGGGGGACAGTCGGCGGCTTCGTTGGCTGGCTCAAGCTCAGCGGCCTGGCGGTCGTTGAGATAGATGGTGAGTGGTACCTGCAAGCGACCGCTGGCGGGGGAGCCGCCCAGTGGGTCCAGCGCATCGAGGTGGTGGCCAACCAACAGGCGTCCTGGGTGTTGCTTGAGCCCGTTATTCAGGATTCTCTCACTGTCACCCGAAATGGTCAGGTGCTCAGCCCTGGTATTGACTTCAACCGCGCTGGGCAGACGATTACATTCCTTGGAGCGCATGTCCCGCAGACGGGTGACGTGCTGCGGATCCACCACCAAACGCCATGAGACTCGAGCCTCTGCTCCTGATTCCGCTGGCGCTCCTGGTCCTCGGGGCACAGACCCCGCAGAGTCAATTCAGGATCAGCCAAATAGCTGGGCTGGAGAAGAGGCTCCGTGCAGCCGAGAATGTTAGCATTGTCGAGACTTGGAATTTGACCTCGGCGCACCGGGACTTCCATATCTCGGAGTATCGCTATTCCCAGACGGTGATGGTCTGGCGGGACAACCGGCTGCTGGCCGGCTGCATCGACGCGCCGATACAGTGCGAGGCCGGCTACGAGTGGCTGCTCGACGGGGCCTACGTCCGGCTGGTGACCGCAGCGCAACCCGGTGCCCGGGTGACCATCCGGCACCTGATGGCGGCTGAGCATCTCAACGGCCTGAATTTGGTGATGAATCCATGACTTCGGCACGCCAAAACTCCAGGGGGCCGGGCCTTTGCCGTCAAGCATCAACTGGCTCCCTTGGCGTGCCGTTACTGGAGATAAACCCATGAAAAGAATCAAGATGAAGTTCGCCACGAACGCTATCGTTCAGCCGCTAATGTTGGTCGCGCAGGCACTCAACTGGAACGTATCGGACGATGAGCTGAAGCCGATCGTGCTCGGCATCCTGACTGCTGGCCAGGGGATTCTGGCACTCGTGGCGCACTACTCGAATCCCGACGGCAGCGACGTGGCCGCAGCCTACGAGCGCAGGCGCAAGTAGGCTCCGGAGGTGCGATGAGCGCGAACCAAACTATGGTCATCGAGAAACTTGAGAAGGTCGTCGGCATGGCGGTGTTGATGGCAATCAGCTTCTACGCTGGCATGGCCTTCACCCGAATCGAGCAGCTCGAACAGCTCGGGAATATACGCGGAGCCGAAATACGGGCCGAGAGCAGCACGCTCCCGGTGCTGGTAGAGAAAGTCTCCGTCCTCGAAGCCCGCATGTCCGCCATCGAAGCGAAGCTGGACCGAGCCCTGGCCAGGCTGGAATAGCCCCCTCCCCACCATCTTTTTTCTCCTTGTTTTCAATGGGATACAGGTGTGCGCGAAAATAAATGTTGACACACTCGCGGAACTAGTGTAGCTTTGTTTACAGACGTTATGAGCCCAGCAACAGATGCAGAAAACACCAAGTCGCAACTGGTGAGGATACCCCCACAGATGCACCGCGAAGTGAAGATTGAAGGGGTGCACCTCGATCTGGATATCGGTCAAGTCCTGGCGAAGGCGTGGGAGCTGTGGAAGAAGAAGAAGCCGCAGCCCTGGAGGCCGGAATGACCGTCCGAATCATCACCACGCACCGATGGCTGGTGCGGCTGCTGGAGCGGCTGACGGGCGCGCGAGCACGGAGGACGGCGTGAAACCTAAGCCGATGACCAAGGGCAAGGCGCTCATCGAGGCCCGCTTGCTGCTCGGCCCGATGGCTGAGGTGCGCATCGGCACCGGCTATCCGCCGTGCACGGTGGGCAAGCGGGATAGCTACGGATTCATCGGGTACGGGAGCGGGCGAACATGGGAAGAAGCGCTGAAAGCAGCGCGGAGGACGGCATGACTACCGAAGGACTTACCGACGAGCACAAGGCCCGCGTGAACAAGCTGAATCGTGACATCGACGGGATTGAGCACGCCCATCGCGAGGTATTCCTGGAACTCAAGGTTATGACCGAGGCACGCAACCGCGAGGCCGGCCAGGCGCTGGAGATGGCGATGGAGAACAAGCGGTTGCGGCGCGAACTCAAAACCGCGCGTTGGGCGCTGTTTATTTGGGTGATAGTAGCGGCGTTGCTGGTTGCCATTGGAGGGCTAACATGACATCGTTTGACGAGCTGAAATACACCCTGGACGGTGAGCCTATCTCCGCCCGTGCCTTGATTGAGACGGCTTCGGCACTGGACAGCACTTACGGTGCCGATGGGCTCAAGACCACCTCGGAAGCCGCGCGGATTCTGCGGGCTAGGGGGTACACGGTGGGCAATGCTCCCCGGAAGGAGTTGGCATGAGCGACCATGACGGCAGCAGCGCGTCTGGATGTCTCATGACCTCCTCACCGAACAACGACTTTGGGCCGTCTTGCCGCGGCCTGAACAGGGCCTCGGGTAACCTGATGGCGGGGGCTTTGAGGCTCCCGAGGCTCTTTGAATTTACAGAATCCCCGCCAGCATCAATCTCCTCCACATGGGCTCGAAGGGGCCCATCCTCCTTCCCGGCGCGTCTTCACGCGGGGGACGCGCCGGGACTTTTGAGGTGACACATGCCTGAGAAAA
>JBDGYW010000966.1:0-2920 GCA_039588935.1 Gemmatimonadota bacterium
AATCGCTCTTACACACTCGATTAGGAACGGTGTGTTCGCTTTGATAGTGTTCTTCGTTGTGTGGGCGGCGCTGTTGCTCCTGGTAGACGTAGAAGAATGGCAACGTGTCGCAAAGGAGGTTGAGGAGGGGGGGGTTGACAGAGAAACAAGGCAGGGCTAATTCAGTCGCGCCAGGTCAACCGATTGATATGTAATGAGTTACGACTGTCTTAAGGGTTTCGCTCTGAGTCGGAAGGAGCGGCGTTACTGCAGGAGTTGAACCTCACACGTTGAACCTAAAGCACAGCATATCTCCGTCCTTCACCACATAATCCCGGCCCTCGAGACGGAACTTGCCGGCCTCCTTGACCGCCTTTTCCTCCGCTCCGCAGGCGATGAAGTCGTCGTAAGAGTAGCACTCGGCTCTTATGAACCCACGCGCCATGTCGGTGTGGACCGATGCAGCGGCATCCAACGCCGTGTCGCCCCACACGATGTTCCATGCGCGCACCTCATCTTTCCCGATCGTGAAGAAGGAGATGTACCCCAGCATATCGAAAGCGGTCTTCGTGAGCCTCTTTCGAGCCGATTCCGTGATCCCAATGTCGGCGAGGAACGCCTCTATTTCAGCCTCGTCCTCGAGCTGCGATAGTTCCATTTCGAAACTGCCCGCGCATTCGATCGTTGGATACCGGCTGTTGAGTTCGGCCAGCGCCGTTTTGTTCTGACCGAAGCCGTCCTCGGCGGAATTGAGCACGACCATCACTGGCTTGAGCGTCAGGAACTTAAAGCCATTCACGGCCTTCTTCTCGCTGTCCTCCAGTTCCATGTCCCTAAGCGGGCGACCGGAGTCGAGAAACGCTTCGATACGCTTCAAGAGCTTCCGCTCACTCTCCAACAAAGGTGTGAACTGACCGGTCCGCCTGGTCTTCTCGATCCGTTCTAGCCTGCTCTCTACGATGATGTGGTCCGCGAGCAAGAACTCGCTCTCGATCGCAGACAACCTCTCGAACGGGGATGGGTCGTCGTCGAGATCGTTGGGAAAATTCCTGAGCACCACCGCGAGCGCGTCGTTCAGCCGTATCAACTGGAGCAGCTCCGGCGAGAACGCCGAAGAGCCAGGCTCGTGCACCTTGAATCCCGCAAAATCCATCAGGTCCAGGCTGACATAGATCGTCTTTTTCGGCTGGACGATCTCGGAGAGCCTGGTTAGGCGCTCGTCCTCGACCGCCACCGACGCCAGATTGGGCTCGGCCTTGCCGCCGCTGTAGGCCGAAACCTCTGCGTGCGACTTGGTCAGTGCATTGAAGATTGTGGTCTTCCCCGATTTCGGGAGGCCAACGAGTCCGATTTTCATGCAGCCCACTGTCCTTTCGGATACTGTCGAAACGAAATGTAACGGGGATCGTTGCCTAGGCTCTTGACGACCACTTGATCGATCGAATTACAATCCAAGAAGTCGAGTGAGCGCGAGGTAGACGAAATGACCAGGAAACGAGCTGTTGGAACCCTCTTCCTTGGATTGGTGTTCTTTGTATGCGGGGCTTTTGGCGCCAGGATGTTCTACAAGTTTCCCATGGGCTACTTTGAGGCAACTTTCTGGTTCGACGTCCTGATCTTCGCGGCAATTGCGGTTATTGGCCTGACCATCGCTACCTATGCCGCATTCTGGCTGGGCCGTTCCATCACAAGGCAGAGTCAGTCCGAGACACGCTCCTAATCACCCGCCAAAGCCGGTAGTCGCGGGACCTTTACCGCGATTGCTCGGTATTGTCTTGAGAGGGGCAATCCTCTCATCTGTGGTTACTTTGTAATGTTGCAGATTACCGCGCGCCCAGCGGCACTCGGCCTCTCTCGACAAAACGCCGATGGCCTATATGGGTTCTTTCGATTAATGGATCAACCAGCGCCGATTCGGTGCAGATGTTAGGAGTGAGGCAAATACGTACTTGTTCAAGCGTTTCGGATGGTAGGGCGACGAGGGTACTGGCTGCATCCGCTCTGATTTTCGTTTTCTCCGCATCTGTTTCCTCGATGGTTTCACGTCCGCCTGTGGACCTGCTTCTGGTCCAGGTTCCGGCCGGAGTAGTCTTGGCGACTCCAGGTGTTTCACCGCTCCTCCAGCCCGCAAATTGGTACGTGGACGGTGCCCGAATCGTACTCCTGCCGTCGTCTGGTGGAGATCCGGTGGTGCTGACTCCAGATTTTGCCGGGGCGTGCGACCCGGATGTGTCATTCGATGGGCGCTCCATCGTCTTTGCCGGTAAGAGAGATCCCGACGACACGTGGCAGATCTGGAGAATGAACGCGGACGGATCCGGCAAGGTACAGGTAACGACCGGTGAAGGGGCGAATGTGGCGCCGGTCTTTGCCGGTAGCCGCTTCTATCTCAATGACCCTGCACCAACGCCGCAGATCATCTTTGCCAGCACGAGTCATGGGTGGCTTAACGAGAGTGTTGGCGGGCCTGCCTTTGCGTTGTACGGCACCGACCTAGAGGGAGAGACGGTTCATCGCCTGACCTTCAATCTGAATAGCGACTTTTCTCCGGACGTGCTGCCCACAGGACGGATCGTTTTCTCGAGCTGGCAAACCCACGACAATGAACAACCGCCGGACGACCGGGTCGCGCTGTTTGCAATCAACCTCGACGGCACTGACCTGATGCCGTACTACGGCAATCATGAGGCGCCGGTGTTCAAGGGCCTGGTCCACATATCCGATTTTGACGATCGCGTCTATTTCATTGAAGCCGATAATCCGACATGGCTCGGTGGTGGTGATATTGCTCAAATTTCGCAGCGCCGGCCGCTACACTCCTATCTCAGGCTGACTTCAGCCAGCGACGGCACGTATTTCACTCCGGCTGCACTTCCCGATGGTGGACTCCTCGCTTCCTATCGCGCAAACGCGGCCGATGCGGTGTATGGAGTCTACGCTG
>JBDGYW010000967.1:0-2918 GCA_039588935.1 Gemmatimonadota bacterium
CGAACTATTGCACGGTGTCTGCGTGCGCGTCGTCTGCCCACGCTCTCGGTGAGGCATATAGGCTGATCGAGAGCGGCGTTGCTGACATGATGGTCGCAGGTGGGGCCGAAGCCGCGGTTACGCCGCTGGCGATTGCCGGATTCTCCAACATGAAGGCTCTCTCGACTCGCAACGACGAGCCTGAGAAGGCGTCCCGACCATTCGATGCAGATCGAGATGGCTTCGTGATGGGCGACGGTGCCAGCGTGCTCATCTTGGAGCACCTCGAGAGCGCTCGCGAACGGGGTGCAAAGATCCATGGCGAGATCATCGGTTACGGGATGAGCGCTGACGCGTTCCATATGACGCAGCCACCGGAGAGTGGGGAAGGGGCGAGGCGCGCGATGGAAGTGTGCCTAGCCGATGCAGAACTGGCACCCACCGAGGTCGATTACATCAACTCACACGGTACGGCAACCCCGCACGGCGATATCGCGGAGACGGTCGCGGTCAAGGAGCTTTTTGGCGACCACGCCAGCAAGTTGGTGATGAACTCCACGAAATCGATGACAGGGCATTTGCTGGGAGCGGCCGGAGGGCTGGAATTCACCGTATGTCTGCTCGTTATGCAGCACGGGCTCATCCCGCCGACAATCAACAACGACAGTCCAGATCCACTGTGCGATCTCAACTGTGCCCCCAACAAGGCGGTCGAGCGCGACGTTTCCGTGTCCTTGACGAACTCGTTCGGTTTTGGCGGACACAATGTCTCGCTGGCGGTGCGACAATCCGAAAACTAGTAAGGCTAGTTAAGACATGAGTGAAACGAGAGTTCTGATCTTGGTTGGCTCGCGGAGCGATGAAGCACGAGTGGAAGCCGCTTTCAAGGTGTTGGAGGAAGCCGACGAAGCCTATGATTTCATCGTTTCCTCCGCTCACCGCGATCCCGACAAGACCGCTCGGATCGCCAAGGAAGCCAGTGGAAAGGGCTACCGCGTAATTATCGCCGGCGCCGGTCTTGCAGCAGCTTTGCCTGGGGCTGTGGCGGCACTTACCGACGTACCTGTCATAGGATTGCCGCTGGAGGTAGGCCCTCTGCGCGGGATCGACGCCCTCTACGCAATGACGCAACTGCCACCTGGGTGTCCGGTAGCGACCGTTGGGATCGGAAACGCGAAAAATGCGGCGCTTCTGGCTTTGAGGATACTCGGCGTCTAGGATTCCCTCAGATATCCGCAGGGTACCGCCCGAAAGCCTGATAACCTATCATCATCACTATGCGACAACGATTTGGAATTGGCTACGACTCGCACGTATTCGGCAGGAAAGGACCCCTGGTTCTCGGAGGCGTCGAGATCGAGAACGAGACCGGCCTCAGAGCACACTCAGACGGTGATGCCGTTGCCCACGCTGTAACCGATGCCTTGCTCGGTGCGGTCGCCATGGGCGATATCGGCCACCTATTCCCATCCACGGACATGCGCTGGAAGAACGCCGACTCACTCATGATGTTGTCCGAGGTCAGGCACCGGCTGGTGGCGGCCAGCTACAGCATCGTGAACGTGGACGTCACGGTTGTTCTGGAAAAGCCCAGATTGGCCCCGCACATCAAAGAAATGCGGGAGAACATCGCGCGTACGCTTGGGCTGCCCGTTAACTCCGTGTCTATCAAGGCAAAAACCAACGAAAAGATGGACTCTGTGGGTAGAGGCAAGGGTATTCAGGTCTTCGCCATCGCTTCGGTGGGAGGCGCGTAACCTGCTCGAGCAGCTGCTTCAACAGCTTCCGACGTTTCCACCGGCGCTCGTATACTCGCTCATCGGGATCCTGGCGAGCACCGAAAACATCTTCCCGCCGATTCCAGCTGACACAGCCGTGGCGCTCGGCGCTTTCCTATCAAATACCGGTCTCGTTTCGGCGTGGGCTGTTTTTGGCGTCACTTGGGCCGCAAACGTCGGATCTGCCGCCGGCGTATACGTCGCCGCCAGAACCGTTGGGCGGACGTTCTTCGCAGGCCGAATGGGGAGACGACTGCTCAAACCTGACGCGATGGCACGGATCGAGCACCTGTACGAGCGTCATGGCACCTGGGGCATCTTCCTGAGCCGCTTCATTCCGGGCGCCCGAGCAGTGATTCCACCGTTCGCGGGGGTTGCGGGGCTCAAGAGCGCCCGGGCACTGGTACCGATGATCCTTGCGTCAGGAATCTGGTATGGCACCCTGACTTATGTGGCAGCAAACCTGATACCACGCCTTGACGACGTCGCTTCACTCGTTGCGAGGATGAACTGGGTGGGTGTCGCTGCCTTCATAGTGATCGCAGGTGTGGTAGGCACTTTTCTGCTGCTCAGAATGCGACGTAGGGTCGCCAAGCGACGCGAGGGGCACTCACCGTGAAGTCCGGCACCGACGCTTCGCAACGTATTGACCGGGATTTCTGGATTGAGGCGTTCGAGGATTACCTGAGCCTCGAGGCGGGAAACAGCCCCAACACAGTGGAAAACTATCTCAGAGACATAAGAAGACTCGCCGCCTACTCAGTCTCCCGAAAGGCCAGGACACCAGATGCGGTAACGCCAGCACTCTTGAGGGATCACATATACGGCCTCAAGGACCTCGGCCTAGCGGCGACAAGCATTCGGCGCGGGATTTCAGCCATTCGGACGTACTTTCGGTTTTTGATCGGTGAGGGCCACCTGGCTACCGATCCGAGCGACCAGCTAGAGACTCCAAAAACCTGGCATACGCTTCCCGAAGTACTGACCGTTTTGGAGATAGATGCTCTGCTCGGAGCACCAAACCCCGACGAGCCTCTTGCATGGCGGGACCGCGCATTGCTGGAGGTTGCATACGCGACCGGCGTGCGCGTTTCAGAACTGGTAGGTCTAGACCTGAATGACGTCTGGTTCGACGATGGGTTGGTTCGAGTATTCGGAAAG
>JBDGYW010000968.1:0-3480 GCA_039588935.1 Gemmatimonadota bacterium
AATGCATATATAATAGTCAATTCAAAAATTAAGAACGATGACTTAAAGCATAACATGAGCATTGGTCCTGGGCGCGGCGGTGCCCCCGTGCGTGGTTGGGTGGCTTTGATAGTGGGATTCGTATTGGGCGTGCACACTGATGCTTCCCAAGCTGATTTCGCAGTTCAAGTAGGCGCCTTCGCGAACCGCGGCAATGCTGAACGCGTCATGGGGCGCCTCGGAGAGGCGGGATTTCTCAACACCAGGCTGTGGGGCGCTGGCCGGCCGGTACCAACACTCACCACGGTGTTGGTGGGTCCGTTTTCCCAACGCAAACAGGCGCGTGAGGCGCAATTGGAGCTAGTCGGGCTGGGTTATTCCGGTTTTGTTCGCAGCTACTCCGTTGCATTGCTGGGGCAGCCCTATACCGCCAGGACCGAGCCGGAAGCGGTCACTACACCGTCGACTGTGAAGACAGCGCCGTCGCAAGTCGTTTCCGAGCCTAAGACCAACCGTGCTGAGGCTATCCGGCCAGAATGGTCCGGACATGTGGATCTGGAGTATCGAACGTTCTTTCATTCACCGGTTGATCCGCGCCAGCACGGTGACAACGTTTCGCTAGCGGCACAACCGGAACTGTATTACACATGGAACAATGGACGCGACTCATTCACCTTTGTCCCGTTTCTCCGATTGGATCAGCATGACGATGAACGCACCCATTTCGATATCCGTGAACTTACGTGGTTGACGGCACGGAATGATTGGGAACTGGGCATCGGTGTACGCAAGGTGTTCTGGGGTGTTACCGAGTTCCTGCATCTTGTTGACATCATCAACCAGACTGACTTAGTCGAAAACATCGACGCTGAAGATAAGCTTGGTCAGCCGATGGTCAACTTAGCATTGATTCGCGACTGGGGTACGCTGGATCTCTTTGTGTTGCCATATTTCCGCGAACGTACGTTCCCTGGACCCGAGGGCCGCCCACGTATGATACCTAGAGTTGACCCGGATGGTGCTACCTACGAGTCTTCGCGCGAGCAGGAGCACATTGATTTCGCGGTTCGTTGGTCGCATTCCCCCGGAGATTGGGATCTCGGACTATCCCATTTCGCTGGAACCAGCCGCGAGCCGAGATTTACTACTGGTACTCGCGAAGATGGTGAAGTAGTGATGTTTCCCATCTATGATCTGATTGATCAAACCGGGTTGGATGTGCAAGCCACCAAGGGGTCGTGGCTGTGGAAGTTGGAGGCGATTCGCCGGTCAGGACAGGGGCCGACATTCGTCGCCAGCACCGCCGGTTTTGAATACACCTTCTTTGGGGTATTCGAGACCGCAACAGACTTAGGACTGATTATGGAATATCTCTATGATGATCGTCCCAGGGATGTACAGGCCCCGTTCGAGGACGATGTCTTTACCGGAATCAGACTGACATTGAACGATGTGCAAAACACGGAGGCCTTGCTTGGTTGTGTCGTTGACATGGATTCGTCGGCAAGACTTTGTAACGTGGAAGCCAGCCGCCGGGTGAGCGATCACTGGATGGTCGAGCTTGAGGTACGAACTTTTCAAGAACTCACTGAAGATGATCCCTTGTACTCCCTGCGCCGCGACGATTACGCTCAGCTAGCGTTGTCTTACCACTTCTAGCCTTCCCGTCATCCGGACACAAAGATCGCACGAAAGTCGTTGACGTTGGTGAGCGTCGGGCCGGTTACGACCAGATCATCCAATGCCGAGAAAAAACCATAAGCATCGTTGTTCTCCAGGTAAGCTGCGGGATCGAGGTCCATAGCCCGAGCGCGTTCCAAGGTGTTCGGTGTCATCACCGCACCGGCATTGTCCTCGGTGCCGTCTATGCCATCGGTGTCACAAGCAAGCGCATAGACACTGTGTTGATCGCCCAGGGCGATGGCCAGTCCAAGGAGGTATTCCACGTTACGTCCGCCACGGCCGCCGCCACGAACGGTCACGGTAGTTTCGCCGCCGGACAGGATCACGCACGGACGGTCATCGGAGTTTTGTAACACACGTGTTGCGCGTGCGGCATGATCTATCGCCACCTCGGTTGCTTCACCTTCGATATCGTCACCGAGCACCACAGGCTGAATGCCATGCCGATCACAGAGTGATGCTGCGGCTTGCAATGCCTGGCGTGCGGTGGCAATCACGGTATTTGACACGCGCTCGAATCGGGGATCACCCGGTTTGGGGGTCTCGTTCTTCGGATCGGACAGATGGGAGATGATATGATCACCCGTGTCAATGTTATAGCGGTCCAGGATCGTGAGGGCATCTTGCTGCGTGGTGTGATCGGGAACCGTGGGACCGGAAGCAACGGTGGCTGGATCGTCGCCAGGCACATCCGAGATAATCAACGTCGCCACTTGGGCCGGCGCACATTGCAGTGCCAGCTGCCCACCCTTAATGGCGGACAGATGCTTGCGCACCGTGTTTATCTCGCTGATGTTGGCCCCGGACTTGAGTAGTTGTTGGTTGATATGCTGTTTGTCCGCTAAAGTGACTCCGAGAGCAGGTAGCGACAGCAATGCGGAGCCGCCGCCAGAGATGAGACACAACACCAGGTCGTCTTTAGTCAGATCGCTCACCAGCTCTATGATCGCGCGGGCGGCGGTTTGTCCGACGTCGTCGGGAACCGGATGTCCGGCCTCGATCACTCTTATGGATTGACACCGCACGCCGTGTCCGTACCGGGTAACGACCATGCCCTCGCAAGCCGAGTCCCAGTTGGTCTCGACCGCTCTGGCCATTGCCGCAGCACCTTTACCGGCGCCAATGACAATGGTGCGTCCAGCAGGTGGTGGGGGCAGAAAGGGTGGCACGCAGCGTGCCGGATGTACCGAATCGACCGCAGTGTTGTAAAGTTCCAACAATAAGTTCTTGGGATTATCTAATAATTGCATTCTGGCATTATGGGCCTGCCCATGGCATTGAACGTGATTCGAGCCGGCTATCCGGTGTGGGTATTCGCGCGTTCAAAAGAAAAGGCATCGCCATTGATCCAGGCTGGGGCCACCATGTGCGACTCGCCGCGACAAATAACCGATCACGTGGACGTGATTATCACGATAGTCGGTGACACGCCGGATGTAGAACAGATTGTTCTTGGCGAGGGCGGGGTGATCGAGGCGGCGACTCCGGGCAAGGTCCTGGTTGACATGACGACCAGTTCCGCATCGTCCGCACGCAACTTGGCAAGACGGTTGGCGGAGAAAGGTATGGGTATGTTGGATGCACCGGTGTCTGGTGGTGACATTGGCGCGCGGGAGGGCACGTTATCGATCATGGTTGGCGGGGATTCGACGGTGTTTGAGCGCGTGAGACCGTTGTTCGAAGTCATGGGTGAGAATATCGTTCTCGTGGGAGATCATGGCGCCGGGCAGGTGGCAAAGGCGTGTAACCAGTTACTGGTGGCCCAGCACATTGCCGCGACTGCGGAGGCATTGTTGCTCGCCAAGGCGGCAGGAGTCG
>JBDGYW010000969.1:0-2904 GCA_039588935.1 Gemmatimonadota bacterium
TGTCGGTGTCGTCGGCAAGACCGGCCGGGGTGTGGCCGAGCATTTCGGGGTCGAGGGCGAAGTCGATATCATCACGGGCACGCTTGGCAAGGCCCTCGGCGGCGCGGCGGGCGGATATCTCGCATCGGCGGCGGCGGTAACTTCGATGCTCGTCCAGCGCTCGCGCACAAGCCTCTTCTCGAACGCCCTTCCGGTCACCGTCGCCGCGAGCGCGAAGAGGGCCGTTGAAGTACTCCTTGCCGAACCGGAGCGGGTCGAGCGAATCGGGGAACTTCGCGGGAGATTCCGCGAGGGTCTCAAGCGGATCGGTTACATGCCGCTCGAGTCGCGGTCGGGGATCATTCCGATAATCATAGGCAGGACGGCGGCGGCCATCGGCGCATCGGAGGAACTTCTCAAAGAGGGCGTCTTCGTCATCGGCTTCGGATATCCGGTGGTACCGGAGGGAACGGCGCGTCTTCGTATCCAGGTTTCGGCGGCGCTCACTGACGAGGACGTGGACTTCGCGCTTTCGGCATTCGAGAGGGTAGGCAGGCGTCTGTCACTCACCTGAGGGCGGAGAGCGGTGATATGAGAGCGCTTTGGGCTGTCAGCGGCATACCTTTTCGCTGTCACGCTTGCCTGCGGCGTGCGACGTTACCCTTGTCATGCCTAACGCACACTGACGTCAACTCAGTGGACAGGTGCAAGGAATGAGCCGCTGCACGCCCGCGTCACTATGGGACTGCAGACGCGGTGGAATCCGCTGCTTCTTCTGCTCGGCTGTGTGCATTCTCTTGTTCATCCGCCGAGCGTTCACTCACGACGAACCGTCCCATCTCTGGGTCGTATGTGAGGTGCGGACGGGCCTCCTTGTACCATTCCGTCAGCCGCTCCCGCCAGCCGCTTTCGCTCGGTTGACCATATATGAAGGTCCTCCCGAAGTAGACCCTGAACAATGCGCGGCATGCTTCACGATCTGACTCTCGCGGGAACAGCTTCTCGAGTCCCCTTTCGTCGGGGGAGCCGGTTCCCTTGAACAACCGGGCGAGGAATCGACGTGACTCCACGATCAATTCTCCAGAGTAACCTCCGTCCACTTCGTCCTGTGCTAAAGCAACGCGACAGAAGAGGGACGAATAACTTGTTAGCGGATCGTAGCCTTTGCGGAGTCCCGCGTTCCGGAAGTCAATCGCGCCCGGTGCGTCCAACTCAAGCAGTTCATCGAAATCGTAGCCATCATAGCGGTTGAGCCAGCGGAGGACTCCCAGGTCATTGCCGTACAGGTCGCTGTCATGCACTCGTTGGTCGAGAAGGCGCAGAACGAAGTCCTCGTAACTGATACCCTCCATGTCCTTCTTGAGGGCCTGAAGCCCCGACGTCGGATCGCAGTATGGAGAGTCGAAACCGACAGGCAAGACGCCGACGAACACGCTGGCAGCCCACGGCACCCACTCGACAAACTCCATGCAGGCGTAAAGCACCTGCTCATCCTGGAAATTGAAAAGGAGTTTCAGAGCGGTTAGCCTTACAGCAGGTTCAAGAGTATCGTCCCGCACTATCTCAAGAAGCGGTTTCAGCGCAACGCTCTTGCCTGACTGGATAATCCTCTGCCCCACGTAATGACGGCTCTGGGGCCAGCGGTCGGACCTCAAGCACAGCTGGCAAAGGCGGAGCATCTGGGACTTCGTCAGCGGTCTGACACCATCGACGGAGGAATCCGGCACTCCTTCAGGATTCGCCAGAATCCTGGCGGCTTCGTCACCGGCAAAATGAATTGCCGCAACCACAAGAAAGGCAAGTAGTAACGCGCCGATGGCCAAACCGGCGAATAAACGCCTTCGACTACACCTCACGAACGCCCTCCCGGGCCGCCAATCCCTGAAGCCTCCCTTGGGCATACAGCGCGTCGTCAGTCGAATCGCTGTCGCTTATCTGCGGCGAAGGGGGAAGCAGGGGCCCCGTGTGCTTGCACGTAGTGCAACTCCGCAACCGCTCCGCCTGCGAGAAAAGTAGAATGTCCCCTTTATTCTTATTCCCTTATTCTCTTATTCTTGCTAATCAGCATCTTGAACCCGCCGCGGGAAAGTGAACAACTCCTTGAGAGTTGCGTCGCCGGAAATCCAGTCCGGCATGCCCGCGGTCTTGTACTCATCCCTGAGTATCGCTTCCTTGACGCGGGAGCGGAATGCCTCTACGCTGTCGTCCCACTCGAAGAACTGTATGTCCACGATGCCCTGTCCGGGGATGATGATTCGACGCGACATTATTGCTGTGTCTGGTATCCACGGCGGGCTTGTGTTTCCTCGTTTCTCGACCCAGGACGAGACCTCGGCGATGAGCGAATCATCAAGAGACGGCACAACATAATGTTGCACACTGTCGCGATTCCACTCGCTTCTGTACGCATAACACGACCTCCCGCGCACGGCAATCATGAGGTCGTACTCAAATCTGCGGCCAATATTGAAGACGTACACTTTCTCACCCTGGCTAACGCTGCTTCCTCCGGAACTGCCGTTCCCGCATCCAGCGGCAGCAAGAAGACACGCCGTGGCACACAACTGCGTTATGGTTGTCCTCAAGCCTGTGTTCATTTGGGCTGCACCTCGTATTTCGGGCAAGGCATACAGGGGTAGATGCCGTTCTTCACATTGAAAAGAAAAGGGGACATTCTACTTCTTCCCCTGTTTGCCCGGGCTGCCTTTTCCGTGAGAAGTATAGCGGGGTCGAAGGGACGGAGTCAACGGAATTCGCGCCTTCGTCGCCCGGTGGTCTGCGAGGTCAACTGGTCGGCCTCGTCACGTGCGCATGTCGCGGTGGCCGCGCCCTGCATCTATGAATGTGAGTCTGTGTAGACCAGATTCCGGGATTGGACTGCGTCGAGCAGACGCCTTGAGAGCTTCTCAACTTCCAGCCAGTGCT
>JBDGYW010000970.1:0-3248 GCA_039588935.1 Gemmatimonadota bacterium
TCAACCGCGTCGAGTTGTGGGACATCGTGGAGGCCAACCTTCCGGTAGCGGGAGATTATGATATCGGCGTCCACTTTGCTGATACTTTTGGCAACGACGACGACATCGGCATCATCGTTGCGTCCTATTCTGACATCACGCAGTCCTCTGCGCGCAGCTCCTCGTACGCCATTAACAACAGCAGCAGCACCATTTCGGACACGCTGACCGTCCAGCCGGGCGATATCATGATCTCAGTGGTGGGTAACGGTAGTGGCAACGCCTATACGCACGGCTCCGGCCAAACCGAACTGGCAGACATCGCACCGTTCAGCTCCGCATTCGCTATGACCCACGAAACGGCCACCGCTTCGGAGTCTCATACGGTGACCCACTATGCCGCCGGGGAGCCTGGTCGACACGTCATGGCCTGTGCCTCGTTTGCCGGAATGCCCGCTGCGGTCGCAAATTCGCCATATTACAGTATGTACTACGCTCGCATGGTGCAGGAAGAACTATGAAGATTGAACTCAATGAAGGCACGGCAGCGAGGCGCCGCATTCCTATGCGGCTCTTCACGTCCGATGGCACTTCGCCGGATACCAGTGCATCCAGTGATTCCGTCGTTCTGGGCATCAACAGCTTGGGAACGATTGTTCCTGATTCGACGGTGTCCGAGGTCAACGCCGCTCATGGCATGTACTGTGTCGAGCTGAGCGCCTCTGACGTTAGCGTCCTTGGTGTTCACCCACTGTACCATACGCAAGGCTCGTTCCCACAGCACGTTGCAAACATCGAGGTCGTCAATAGCAATCCGTACTCGACGCAGTCCAACGATCCGCGAATCACACTTAGCGGCACGGCCTCGTCGGGTAGCATTACCGGCCTCGTCCTGGCGGGTGGTTCGGGAACGACCGCTTTCTACGATGGGCAGTTGGTGGCCCTTACGGGCGGCACGGGTGTAGGCCAAGCCCGAACCATTCTGGACTATCGCGGGGATAACAACTTGGCGACCGTCACACGCGAGTTCGCGACGGCACCGGATGGGACGAGCAATTTCATCGTTATGGCAGCGGACATTCCCGCCATTCTGGAAGCCGGAACGGCACAGGGCGGAGCGGCTGGAACTATCACGCTGGATGCACAAGCGTCGGCGATAGACAGCACCTACGTCGATGCGTGGATAATGATTACAGCGGGCACTGGCCTCGGCCAGACCCGTGTGATCGGCGTCTACAACGGCACGACAAAGGTTGCTACAGTCACTCCCAACTGGACAACTACGCCAGACGCCACAAGCGTCTATCAGGTCGTCCCAGCCGCCCGAGTCGATGTCGCGGCCTGGGCCGGAAACGCGGTCACGGCCAGCGGCGGGAACCCCGACGTCAACGTCGAAAGCATTGATGCCATAGACAGCACTCTGACGGTCTTTGTGAAAGACAGCATCGCGACGATTGCGGGCGTTACCAACGTCCAGGCATCTGCTGTTGCCAGCTCGGTCTGGGCCGAGCCTCGCTCTAGCCACATCACTTCGGGCACCATGGGGCAGGTCATGCAGGTCTCCTCAGACTCGGTCTTGCAGGGTGGTACCACGAGCACGATCTCCCTCGGCTCCGGTGAGACGTCCGTCGACGACGTCTTCAATGGCGCCCCAATCGACATTCAGTACCCCGATGGCACGTGGGTTGGCAACTTCATCTCTGACTACACGGGTGCTGAAGTCTCGGCCCAGCTGCAGAACGCACTGGCGGTCACACCTACGAGTGCCTGCACCTATGTCATCTTTACGGGCTCCGAGGGTGTCGATCTTAGTGCAGCGACTGTCGGTAGCGTCCTAACTGTCGTTGGCTTCGACAGTGCCACAAGCTTCGCCATCAAGCCGGGCTCGTACAGCGACGTCACAATCCAGGGCCTGTCGAATCGCACCGATTTTACAGTACTGGTCAACCAGGACAAGGACAACTACACGCTGTCAACCGTGGCCGAGCAGTCTATGTCCTCGTCCCTGCTCTCGACGAACCTTGGCAACGACCGCTATGTGCAGGACGCACTCATGCGCATGCGCAACCGTGTCGACGCGACTAGCGGCAGCGTGATGACGGTATATGACACGGACGATACAACCTCGGCGTGGACTGCTTCGGTCTCGACTGGAGCGTTCCCGCTGTCGGAGATTAACCCGGCGTAATGCCTCTCGACATCGTACCATCCCTCGGGGGTGGAGGTTCGGCTGCATCGACGCCGCCATCGGAGCTCACATATGACCCCGGCTGGGTCAGTTCGGTCTCAGTCGGGGAGGCGAGCCACACTACGTGGGCAGAAGAAAAGATGACGTGGGCACAGCTAAGCGCTGTTACTGATCAGGGCGACATAGACTTCCGGCTGTATGCCAACGAGCAGTTCCCTATGTACGCTAGTGAGGACCGCCCCCTTGCTGCATACGAATCTGTGATTTCGGAACCATAACCATGGCAAGCACAGGCACTTGGCTCAGTGGTGACAGTCTCAGTCCCTCGCTCCTCAACCTGCGGGGCTCCAGTGCGTTGACCACGACGGGCTTCAGCACGAATACACTGCAAGCTGAGGCAGGCAGTACGATCTCTGCCCTTGGCCAGACGGTGACGATGAGTACGCTGAGCGCTACAGACATCGATAGCGCAGACGTCAATGCTTCCAAGGTGAGCTGCTCGAACGTCAGCCTCATTGATGGTCGTCTGCAGTTGTACCGTGGTGGGGACACTCCTATCATCGACATGTTCCACGCGCAGGGCTCGTGGCAGACACCAACGGCGCCAAGTGCCGATGCCCAACAGCTCGGTATCTACAGCGCTGGCGGCTACAATGGTGCTAACTGGTTTGTCACTGGGCGTCTCGAATGGGAGAGCACAGAGTCTTGGGTCGCAGGCGCCAAGACTGGCACTCGTTGACGGCAGTGGCCTCAGCAGCTTCGCCACGGTCAAGGCAACCGACCTCAATGTGGTCGGCACGATGACACACACTGCTGGCAAGAACATCGTGTCCTCGGCAAATGCCAATAACTACATGACTGTGGACGACGGTGCTGGCAACCTCGTCGGTAAGACTCGTGGCTCGATGGCCCTCTACATCGACTCTGACAACAACTCGACAGCTAAGACCTTCCAGGTCATCAAGGACGCCAGCACCGTGATGTTTGAGCTCCACGAGACCGACGGTGCGGACTTCCAGACCAACACTGTCAGCATGGTCACTCTCAACGTGAGCGCAGATCGAGGAGCCATCGCGGGAGA
>JBDGYW010000971.1:0-2894 GCA_039588935.1 Gemmatimonadota bacterium
GGCTGAAGGTGGTAGCCGGCTGGTTATCAATCTGGATCCCAAAGAGGAGCTAAGCGACGCGGAAGCCAGGATATTGCGGGATGATGCTGCATTGCAGCGTATTCAGGGGAGTCATTATTACGAACTCGACGAAGCCGGCACTCTCGTTTTGCCGGGGTTGCCGAGCATACCGTTGCTGGGGCTGACTGCCGATGCAATTCAACAACGCCTTGGCGCTGAGCCTTCGCTAGCGCTGTTCGATATAGAGGTCAATGTTCTTGACACAGAGTCGATTGGCGCGGACGCGCTCGAGCCATTCGGCTATGAGGTTTTCGATTCGATCGGCTCCCGTTTCGATCCTGTCACCACCGGGCCGGTGCCGCCGGACTATGTTCTCGGTCCCGGTGACAGCATCCGCGTGCAACTTTTCGGCAACGTCAACGGTATTTACGAGTTCGAGGTTACGCGCGACGGCATATTGAATCTGCCGGAGCTGGGTCCAATTACGGTGGCCGGACTGCCGTTTTCCGAGTTCCGCGCGGATCTGAATCGGCGCGTGCAGGAGATGCTGATCGGTACCCAAGTCAGTGTCACCATGGGTCGCTTGCGCACCATTCGGGTTTTCGTGCTCGGTGATGCCAACCGCCCCGGCTCCTACGTCGTAAGTAGCCTGGCGACCATCAGTAATGCACTTTATGACAGCGGCGGCATCAGCGAGATCGGATCGCTGCGCAACATCCAGCTCAAACGCCAGGGAGAACTGGTTGCGACACTGGATCTCTATGACCTGCTGCTCAACGGTGATACGTCCGGTGACCGGCGTCTGCAGTCCGGCGATGTCATTTTTATTCCGCCGATCGGTAACACGGTTGGTGTCGGCGGCGCGGTAAGGCGACCGGCGATTTACGAACTCGTCGGGCAATCCACTATCTCTGAAGCTATTCGTCTGTCCGGTGGCCTGTTACCCGAAGCGTTTCCAGCTGCAGCACGTCTCGAGCGAATCAACGCGGACAGAGTGCGTGTTGTTATATCGGTCGATATCGATAGTGCCGACGGCGCAGCGACAGCCGTCGCTGGCGGCGATACTTTGTATGTTCCGGAGGTGCTGGCCGACCTCAACGAGTCGGTCATTCTGGCCGGTCATGTGCAGCGACCCGGGCCGTATCAGTGGCGCGAAGGCATGCGCCTTACTGACCTGCTGCCGACGGCGCTCGATCTGATTCCGGGCGCAGATGCCGATTACGTTCTTGTTCGTCGCGAAGATGGCGCGACCCGGCGGGTGCATGTCGTTTCGGCAATGCTGAGCGCTGCATGGGCGGATCCGGGATCAGCCGAAAACGTTGCACTGCACGCGCGGGATTCCGTGCACGTATTCAGCCTGGCTTTCGGCAGGCAGCGCGTAATTGCGCCGGTACTGGAGGAGTTACAGCTCCAGTCGAGTTTTGGAGAACCCTTTAGTGAAGTGCAGGTCGCCGGCCGGGTAAGAGCGTCCGGCACCTATCCACTCGAGCCCGGCATGCGGGTGAGCGACCTGATTCGCGCCGGCGGTAACCTGTCCGAAGAGGCGTACACGCTGGAGGCCGAACTGACGAGATATGAAGTGGTCGACAACGAGTATCGTGCCACGGCTGTATTCGATATCGATCTCGATGCCATTCTTCGTGGCTTCGATGCGGCCGATCTGCTTCTCAAAGCGCACGATCACCTCAGCATCAGCACGATTCCGATGTGGGACTCGCAATGGTCCGTGACGCTCGACGGCGAGATAAAGTTTCCTGGCGAATACCGGATTCGTCGCGGAGAAACGTTGCGCCAGGTGCTTGATCGCGCCGGTGGCCTGACCGACGAAGCGTTTGCCGCGGGCTCGATTTTTTTGCGTGAATCGTTACGGCAAAGAGAACAGGAACAAATCGATCTCCTCGCGCGTCGTCTGGAGACAGACCTGATCTCACTGTCATTACAATCCGCGGATACAAGTGGCTCAGAAACACTGGCCACTGGCAGCGCACTCCTCGAACAGCTCAGGAGTGCCGAGCCGGTTGGCCGGCTTGTCATCGATCTCGAACAGCTGGCAGCAAGAGCGCCAGCCGACGAACTGGTGGACGACGTAGAGTTGAGAGATGGCGATCGCCTGCTGGTACCGACCCAGTCCCAGGTTGTTACTGTCATAGGTGAAGTGCAGCAAAGTACGTCGCACCTGTATCAGGCAGGACTTTCACGGGACGATTACATAGAGATGAGTGGTGGAATTACGCGCCGCGCGGACAGCAAACATATCTATGTCGTCAGGGCAAGTGGCGCAGTTGTAACCGGCAAAACGTCGAGATGGTTTGGCAGACGGGGTGATACTGAAATGCGTCCAGGTGATACGATCGTTGCACCGCTGGATACTGATCGAATGCGGCCACTGACATTCTGGACCAACGTGACGCAGATTCTGTACCAAAGCGCACTGGCTGTAGCCGCAATCCAGACATTCAGCGACTAAGGGTTCTCCAATCCACTACGCAGGTCATTGACACCCCGCCCGCAGGTGACTAAACTCGCCGCGTTCAACAATTGAACGCACCTTGTTGTAAGCGCGGTGCGAACCCTGCGGCGCTGCTTGGGTCGCACTAAACTTGTTGCAATACAGGCACTTACTCGGATCATGCTACGTTGGTATGTCATTCACACGAAGTGGGCTGGCGAGACGCTGGCAGAGTCCAATCTGCAGCGTCAGGGCTATGAGGTCTACCTGCCTCGTGTCGCGCAAACGGTGCGGCGCCGCAGGCGATTGCAGGAGCGAATCGTCCCGCTTTTCCCGCGCTACCTCTTTCTGAGGCTGAACGAGGGCTCGCAAGTGCTTGGCCCCGTGCGCTCGACCATCGGGGTAACCAGCGTTGTGCGCTTCGGATCCAGTTACGCAACTGTTC
>JBDGYW010000972.1:0-2893 GCA_039588935.1 Gemmatimonadota bacterium
TTGGGGATTTACGGCATAGCAACCTCGCCGGACGATCAGACCGTTTATGTTGTCGATCCGCTGACAGGGATGATATCCGTCTATTCGGCGGCAGATATTGCCTTGCTCGGCGAGGGTCGATTCACAAAAGCCCCCCGCATTGCAAACTCCCGGACGTTTGTTGCAGTGGCACCTGACGGGTTGGTCTACGTTGGCTACGTCGACCTTCGGCTTCGATTCAGGATCGCCGAGTTGAATGCATCAGGAGCACTACTAAGGACAAGAGTCTTTCCATTCTGGTCGAATGGTCTTGATCTTACCGGGGATGCGAGATTGCTTGTGACCGGCGCTGGATGGTTCATCGACAGGGCCTCCCTCACTCCTGTAGCCAAGGGACAGACAGGTTTCGGCGGTTACGGTGTGCACGTCACCCTTGATGGAACTCTGGCGTATGTGAGCAACTACAACAGCACCTACATTACCGTCATGGATATCTCCACAGCAGTCCCGCCCGAGCCACGCAGTGCCGGTTTCTGGAAGCACCAGTGCAGCGATCTTGGGTTCCACCAGGTAAGCACAGTGAACCTCGATGCATTATTCGCGGACGTCGAAGCGGAGTCGACCGTCTTCACCGAGTGCACCGCTATCGGCTGCGGCATCTTTGAATCCGATGGACCGCAGAACGAGATGCGTCCAAAAGCGGTGCGGCAGCTTCAAGCGTTGTGGCTCAACGTAGTGTCGGATCGCCTCCCACTGGGCACACCAATCGATCTGCCTGCGTTGACCGGGGCGATGACAGTCGGCGAGGCGATCGACGAGGTGGAAAGGGCGATCTGCGATCCCCACTCCAGCAGATCAGATCTGGAACTGGCCAAAGAAATAGCCGAGGCGCTCAACATCGGGGGCGAGGACATGGAACTGGCCGGTGAATCCACCTCGCTCACCCTTACACCTGGCCAACAGAAGTGGGTGACGCTGGCTCTGATCAACATGGGTACCTATCCGCGCAGCTACGATGTGAGCGCCTCAGGGCCGTGGAACGTTCATCTCTCGCGCACGGGGGTCAATGGCCTCGCCCCAGGAAGTATCGCTCTCTTCACACTGTCCGCCATAGCGCCTGCGTTTTCCCCGCTAGGAAGCACGGCTGAGATTCAGGTTGTCGCTGAGGATCGACATAGTGACACTTCGCTGCAGCGCGAGTTGTCGCTGACCTTCACGGTTGTGGGCACTGGTGGCGGGGGATCAAAGCGGATGTTGCCCCCAGATTGAGCAGCTACTTTCCTGCTACGATCACACCCGGCCCGAAGCCCATCACGCTTGAGCGCTCAGACCTGGAACTCCTCGGCCTCGCTATCCGCGACGACTACCAGATACCGCTCTCAGACGAGCAGGAGGACGGTCAGCTCGTGGCGGGCATCCTGTCGGCGCTAACTGAGGCACTGGGCCGCTGTGAGGGTACTCAGCAGGCCTGGACCCGGCGCAACCTCAGGCGGGCGATGGTTCTGATTGGGGGGCTGGATGAGAAGGTGGTGAGGGAAATTGTGGGGCAGGAGGACATGTAGCCGCGCACAACTCGCCCAGAAAAGCCTTCAGACCTCCCCGAAATACTGCTCCAACTCGTGGGCCTTTGCCTGGAGGTGTCCGATCAACTGATCAACATTCGGCTCGGAAGGCAAGAGGCCTCGCTTGTCTCTAGTGCATTTCCTGCAGCGTTTCTCGGCTAGAGCGTTCTCTTTGCCGCATGAGCATGCCCACTTTATCTCTGTCTTGGAAGACAATCGTTTCTTCCGTTCAGCTACCTGATCCGTTTCGGGAAACCTCGCTTTAATCACGTCGACGAGTCTCAAGAGGGTAGCTATATCCTTGGGCATGTAGAGTATGGGACCGGCGAGCGCAAGCCTTAGGCCATACAAAGCGAGATTGCGGCTGTCTGACTTGATCAGCTCTTCACACCGTTCATTGTCTACAAGCCCGGCGCTCGTAATAACGTCGAGCATTTCCTCGGCACTGGCCTGTGGAAGATCATCTGATAGACTGCTATACAATGCGCTCTTAGCCACGGGCGGATCTAGGCTTCTGAAATACGCTATGTACCGATTTCGTTGATCCCGCAGGAAATGCTCGTCCACTGCGTCTCTTGGCGCTGTCCGTAGCTGCACAAGAACTGCAGTACATACCTCGTGCACTGCGTTTCCCACAATGAACTCCCAAACATCCTTAGTTAGCTTGAGGTTCCCGTTCTCTGCTGCACTTGCAAGACGGCGACGCCTCACCAATACTGCAAGTTGTTCTTGAGTGAGAGTATGTCCGGTTGCTTCCTTCCCAAGTGAATGTTCGGCACCAGACGGCTGCTGGAGTATCACCGCGGTGCCAGTGGCGGTAACCATGAGCATTGACTTTCCACCACCCGAAATCTCGTCGTGATCGATCCTAACGCCAATAATTGCATTCCCGCCTACCGACCGCGCTTCCCTGCAGAGGCCAGTGATGGCCTCGTTGGTAATTGAACGTAGCTCACGTTGATAAGACTCCGAGCGTCCTCCGAAAATATCTGATAGCGAAGCAAACACATCGCGAAACAAATTAGTTCCGGCCACAACGTGGGACGAGACTAATCCCAAATAGGCAGAGACAGCCCGTCCAGTGACTTCTGTTGTTGTCGTGACAACCATTGGGGGATCGAACATGGTGGCTCCCCGCAAATCACAGGCTATCTTCCATCGGTGCTGAAGGTAGATTAGCCTGTTGAGAGTTATGACATCCTTATGCTATTCGATGCTAGGGACACGCATAATCGTTCGTCCTCGGGTTGCCGCTGCTGTCGGTGCCGAGGCTGCTCTCCGTGCCCCGGTCGTTCCCGGTGACCCAGTAGACGACAGCCTGCCCCAGCGGTGGCTCGATGGTATCGCTCAAC
>JBDGYW010000973.1:0-2890 GCA_039588935.1 Gemmatimonadota bacterium
GGCGACGCAAGTCCGATCTATGCCTACATGGCGGACAGCTGTCGCAGCATGCTCCCGCAGGCAGTGAAGTTCGGGATTGATGGGCTGGACGAGGCATCAGTTGACACCCTTGAGGATCGGCTGAGGGATGAGGTCGTTGCCGGGGGAGGGGTGCTCGTTGGCTGGCCCGTGGTTTCCGCGTGGTGCCGAGTTTCGTGATACTTCCCTATCTCACTCGTGTCGAGGTATAGCTAGCGCTGTGAAGACTCAATACTCTCTCGCAACTGCCGTCCTGTTTCTAGCCGCATGCAGCGGTACCCGCACGGCTGCTCCTGTTCCTAGCCCCGACGTCGACCTGGCGGCACTGCATGACCGGATCCGCGTGCCTGGTCTCGAAGACAGGCGTTTTAATCATGAGACCTACTGGGATGTGGTAACACCGTATCTTGGGGGCAGCGTGGCGTGGAGAGTCGCCGGAACCAGCGCCGAGGGCCGAGGGATACGTCACGTGACCTACGGTTCGGGACCAATCTCAGTGCTGTTATGGTCCCAGATGCATGGCGACGAGAGTACCGCATCGATGGCATTAGCCGACATGATTCGGTTCTTCCACGAGTCCCCGGATCATCCGGTGGCGCAGAGAATTGCACGCGGCGCAACCATCCACATGCTCCCGATGCTCAACCCGGACGGAGCCGAGCGGTTCCAGCGTAGGAACGCTCAGGGCATCGACGTGAACCGAGATGCTCGGCGCCTTCAAACGCCCGAGGCCAGAGCCCTCAAGGCGGTGCGGGACGCCGTGGAGCCGGGCTTTGGCTTCAACCTGCACGATCAGGGGGCGGGGGTACGCTTGGGGCAAAGTAGTCGTGCTGTTGCGATTGCCCTGTTGGCTCCGGCATTCAATGAACAAAGAGGTGTAGATGCGAAGCGTCGGCGCGCGATGCAGGTGGCCTCGTTGCTGGTCGAGACGATGAGGCCCTTGGTGGGTGATCACATCGCCAAATACGATGACACATTCAACCCACGCGCGTTCGGAGACCTGATGGGTGCTTGGGGTGCAAGTACAGTGCTCATCGAGTCGGGGGGTTGCAAGGACGATCCACAGAAACAACACCTCAGAAAGACCAACTTCGTCGGCATTTTGTCGGCGCTCGACGCGATCGCGACCGGCGAGTACGCGCACTACGATCCCGACATTTACGACCGCTTGGAGTTCAACGGTCGCCGAATTCCCGATCTGATCGTTGCCGGAGGAACGGTGGCTGTCCCGGGATTGCCAACGCTGACTGCCGATCTCCTCATCAACTACGACTACCCACTACTGAGGAATGGCGGCAAGATAGCGGATATAGGGGATTTGGGAACGATGGAAGCTCAGGACACACTGCGGGTAGACGGACTCTTCTTGGTACCGTTGGAGGAAGCATTGGACGAATACGGGGGTATCAATGTGGGTGCGGAGGCCATGTTCGCGGTCGCAGGCGATTCACTGGGGCGCCGCATCCGATTTCGCTTCGAAGGGAAGATGCCGGATCGGCGTTGACCGCCGACGAAAAAATTCGAGCTTGCCTGAGTCCGGGGATGCGGGAGACATTTCTCTGTTACGTCGTAATCGTAACAGATAACGCCTGCGGTGAGGTGGGATAACGAGTGCGTAACACCTTGGAACCTTACTATGGACCGATACAGTGCGAACGCGTACCGGCAACACACCGGTCACGCGGTTCGCGACGCGGACGACGCTCTGCTCAGACCGGGGGTTAGGTTTCTTCAAATGTTGCGAACGCGCGTTTTCATAGGTCTCTTCGCCGTGAGCCTGGCCGCGTCAGCTTGCGGGCATGCCGGCCAAGGCAACCCTAGGCCGTACGACGGCCCAAGCCCGAACCGCTCCCGGGACCTCAATCTCCTCGTCAAGAACCAGAACTTCTACGATGCCACCCTGTATGCGATTGGGCCTGGTGGCAGCCGACAGCGGTTGGGCAGAATCACCGGCAACTCAGAGGACACGTTCACATTCAGATGGAGTTCTCTCGAGCTTCGAATCGAAATCGACCTGCTATCCGTAGGCTCAACTGTAACCGATGCACTGCCGGTTGATGAGGGTGACGACTTGGAACTGATAATCACGCCTGACCTCCACCGCCGAATCCCATGAACTGCCAGACTGTACGATGGTTTCGGAGCGTGGATCGAGAGTACACGTTGCATTACTTGACATTTGGATCCCGCGGTGCAGAATGGGTGTAAGCTGAGCGTGGGTTTAGACTTGCAATCCGGCTTGCCCTCCAGAGCCGCAGACACTTCGGAGGATATGAAAATGTCCAACCTTCGCTTCACCAACTACAACCGCCGGCCCCGAGGTATCGCGACAAGTCTCGCGTTACCTGCCTTTGTGCTCCTTTTGGGAGCTTCGGCCGCATTTCCGCAAGAGCAACCCGCACCCAGGGCCAGCGGCTCCTCGTGCGAGTCCGTTCCTGTCGACTCCGTGAACGACGCCAACAGCCTCGCCCGGGCCCTCGAGGGCCGCATCGCGGGGCTCAGTATCTTCTCGACGTCCGGGCATGTCGGATCCGGTTCCCGAGTTCGGATGCGCGGCAATGCCAGCGCTTTGGCCTCGAACGAACCACTCATAGTGGTGGACGACATGCCGATTCGCCCCATGCAAACAGCATCGATCACTCGGTATTCTGAAAGGACGCGCACGCTCAACCCGCTCGATTTTGTCGATCCCGCCGATGTGGTGCGCGTCGAAGTGTTGCGCGGTCCGGCTGCAACCACTCTGTACGGCATGGAAGCGGCAAACGGTGCCATACGCATATACACCAAACGCGGTCAGTCGAAAGGAGGCACACAGGCAGACAGCAAAGTACGTTGTCCTAGTTGAGGGGCCGATTCTTGAATTTGCCGGTTG
>JBDGYW010000974.1:0-2890 GCA_039588935.1 Gemmatimonadota bacterium
ATCGAGACGCAGACCCTCGGCGCCCGTGATGCGCACCTTCTCGTCGCCCGCTAGTGCACTGGCACCAATCGCTACCTGCTGCGTGTCGTCCTTGAGGTTGACGACCGTGCCGTCGAGCTCCCACAACACGTCGCTCGGCCAGACCCCACTACTGGGGCGCCCGAACATCCGATTACTACCGTGTTTGATGCTCATTCAACCGCTCCCTACGGTGCACTCCCGCGGAAGATATAAAGACCGGCAGCCGTCGAGCTGTTGAAGAAGGTTGCCAACTGTGCGTCGCGCGCATTGAGGCCCGCGAAGTTCCAGTTCGTCAGCCCAAGCTCTGCCGTCGTCGCACGGTCGATGTACACGATGAGCTCGTCACCCACGGCCTGCATCTCGTGCACCTCCCAGGTTGGCTCTTGATTTGGGAAGACGTTCGGCAGACCGAACCCCTGCTCGATTTTGCCGTTCGTCACGCCGGCATCCAGCCATGGTCGCTTGGCGGCTTGGCCAGCACACTGGTAGCTCTCCGTGATGAGCAGCTGTACCGCCCGAGCGTTCACAGCAGGGTCCGGCTCTTCGCGGGAGTAGACCACCGATTGGTTGGCCGCCGGAATGATGAGTCGGGTAGCGCCGCCGACCGGCACGCCCGGTGTTTGCTTCGGGAAGTGGTACGGCTTGCGGAAGTTACGGAAATCGAACAAATTCCGTAGCCGCCAAATGAACACCCAGGTGTAGGGTGCCAAAGTCTCCGCCGAGTCTTGGTAATACAAGTGGGGGACCCACACCACCACGCGGGAGCCGTATGGTACGCGAGCCGCACGGATCAGCGTTGGGTCGTAGCCGTCCTGGCCTGATTCAGCAGCCTCATCAAGAGGACGCCCTGGCCCATCGGCGGACGGGAATAGCCCAAAAGAGCCGTTGACTGCACTCACTCCCTCCAACACCGTATCAAAATTGTTGATCGGCCTCATGATATCCGGAATACCGAAACGTGCGTCGGTGGGTCCTTCGCCTGACATCTCGTCTCCTATGCGGCTCGTCTTGACCGCTTCTGCGCCTTCATGGCTTTGTGCGTCAGCCAACCAGCCAACACGGAAATTGCTATCGCGTACGAGCCGCTCACGACGGCCTCGCGACGCGCGTCGGGCTCGTCACGCGTCAGGTAATAGAACGCCCGCGCCGCATTGAGCCCACTGCCGGCGAACAGGCTGCCCGCCATGGCGCCGTACACGCCGCCATAGTGCAGACCAATGACGGTGCCCGTGCCCACAGCCAGCGCCGATAGCCCGAGCATGTGCGCGTACTCGTGCGGCAGCCTCTCTGGCGCCACCATGGTCGGCCCGGTTTGGTACGGCACCGGAGCCATGGGAGCCGGCGCCCCGCTGCTGACACCAGGCTGCAGCGGCGGCACGGAGGCAGCAGCAGGGACGTTGGGGGGAGACGTCCTGGGGGCCGGGGCGGCGCCCCCGCCGTTTATGTCCCCACCGCCGTTTATGTCCCCACCGCCGTTCATGACCGCAATCCCGGGTGCCGAGAACCCAGGCACCTGGTAGGCAGCCTGGTCCTCCGCGGGCGGCCCCGCAGGAGGCACCGCTGCAGGAGCGTCTACCGCGAACTGCTCCTCGTCGGGCAGTAGTTGCCCCGAAAAGATCCCCCCGCCCACCTTACCATTGTCGCCATCAGATCCCAGGGCCTGGACAAACGGGTAGCGCATGCCGCCATATTACTCACCATTTGGCCCGTGGTCGAGTTTTCAGGCCCGCGCTGGTGACATTCTGGGCCGCATGAGGTAGATCTGGACTGCAGCGGCGGCAGGTCCTGCCCCTTCCGAGCCACAAACAGGTATCCAGTGTTGCGACCGCTGTGGACCATCGTATGCGCAATCGGGCTAGCGAACCCTTCGCTGAGCCACCCAACGCGCGTTCAGTACGCTCGCATCGTGCAGCAGGAAGCCGAGCAGCGCGACTGGGATCCATTCACCTACGTCGCGCTAGTCTGGCACGAGTCCCGGTGGCGGCCGGGGGCCGTCAGCAGAGACGGAGAGGACTACGGTCTCGGACAGATCCGAGCCCGCTTCTACGGGGCGTGCAAGACCGACGAAGACCCAGTGAACAACCCTTCGAGCGCCTGCTTGCGCTCCAAGCAAGTGCTACTCGACCCAGCAACGAACCTACGGATGATGGCAGCTCAGCTGTCGTTGTGGAGGCGCACATGTCGCAAACAAACGGGGAAGCCAGCATTGCTGGCCCGGACGTTGGCCGGATACGGGGGCTACAGCAAACCGAGCGAAAACCTTTGGTGCAATCTGCAGAAGGTCAAGGGCAAATGGGTGAGCCAGACGGTGCCGAAGGAGGTCAAGCGAATCATTCAGTACCGCCGCCGCCTCATCCGCCGAGTCAAACGCCGCTCCTGCAAAACAAAGTAGAGGGAGGCGTCGGCGAAGGACCTCCGACGTTCGGTCGCTCAATCAAGCTCTCGAATGCTCAGGTCGATCAAGCCGTCCGCCAACGAGCGCTCGATCTGCTCAAGCACCACGGCCACGCAGCCGAGGGCCTCGACTTCCTGTTGCGGGCGGAGGTACACCGCTCACCCAACGGCGGCGCCACGGTGACCTGGGAGGAGTGATGCTCAAACACCTGCGGTACCTCAGGTACATTGCTCGCCACAAGTGGTACGTCGGACGCGAGTGTTTCCGGGTAGGACTCTACTGGCGCGGCATTACGCACGACTGGCATAAGCTCCTGCCCTCCGAGTGGTTCCCCTACTGCGAGCATTTTTACGGCGGGGAAGGCGGAGACATCAAGCGTGGACGAGACCGCTCGGGGGCCTATCCCGCTGGCGACACCGGTGAGCCGGCGTTCGACTACGCGTGGCTGCTCCACCGAAAACGTGCTGATCACCA
>JBDGYW010000975.1:0-2884 GCA_039588935.1 Gemmatimonadota bacterium
GAACTGAAGTAGAAAGACCGACCGTCGGGTCCCAGAGTGAAATCGCCATTGTACCAGTCGAGTCTCGCGAACGGGGCCGGTACACGCACCATTCTCCATCCGTTCACTGCATCATAGCCCTCCAGGATCAGGTTTGCGAAGCCGAACCTCCGAAATACGACTCGCATCCGGTCCGCGGATCACACAATACAGCCTTCGCCTGCAGCCGTTGAGACCACGCCGGGTGCGAAGATCTCGGGCACCAGCCCTGGTGGACGCTGGCCCATGTAAGGACCGTGGAGCAGCTGGTCCTGGCTAACGAGATCCAGCCCCTTGTACGTACCGTATTCGCCCACCCGAAGAATGACGAACGGTAAAACGGCTGACGCTACCAGCAGTGTGGTCAGGGAATGCCTCCACGCCATTTGAGCAACCTCCATTCGTGACGCACCTTGTGACGCGCACCACCCAAAACGCAACAGTAGTTGAGCCTGCACCCTCACCACAGCTGAGCCTCATACCGACGTGCAGTGTCCAAGTTCCACCCTGCGCTTGCCTACGACGCCGCTCGTGCTGTGCTGCAACTGGAGTTGCCATGAAACTGTCACGATTCCACAGCCAGAAACGGGCAACCAATGCGGGGCCTGCATGTGCGAAGCGCAGATCAGGGAATCACCAGAAAGGTCCGTTGCGTCCCGTAGCGCTACCCGGAGTTCGCCAATCACGGCGTGCCAGCTTCGAGGTAGCGAACGGAGGGTGCGCGAAGGGACGTGAGGGACCGCATTGCTCTGGATCGCTATTGGTGCTTGAAAGCTTCTACAAGCCCGAGTTGACAAAGCCTGCACATACGACCACAGTGCAGTCGCTGCCGTTACCTCGAGAAGGAGCCCTGAATGAAACCCCTCGTGATATGCCTGGCCTCGACACTCGTCCTGAGTAATTCAGCGATAGCACAGGAACCTGTCGACCTGGAAACGACAGCGCTGATCAAACAAGAGGGTCTCGAGCGCTCCGAGGTCCTTGCCGCGTACAACATGTTCACCAACATCATCGGGCCGCGACTCACCGGCACGCCGGCTTTCAAGGCAGCAGCCGATTATGCAGTCGAGCAACTGGACACCTGGGGGTTGGAGAACGTCCACCTCGAGTCGTGGGAGTTCGGGCGCGGCTGGACGCTGGAGGGACTCACCCTCGAGATGAGGGAACCTCGTTACTTCCCTATCGTCGGCTACCCAGAGGCGTGGACTCCATCCACCAAGGGCGAGATAGTCGCGACGCCGGTCTACGTTGGCGACAAGACTGCCGAAGAACTGGATTGGATGCGCCCTGAACTGAATGGTGCCATCGTCCTCCTAACCCCTCCACAGACGGAGTTCATCAAGGAAGACCGGCTCCAACCCGCCGCTACGGTGGAGTCCGTTCCGCTTGGCGCTCCGCGGTTCTTGCGCGCTCAAGGACCGGTCGGAAGACGTGAACTGTATTCGCTCGTCCAGGAGGCCGGAGCCGCCGTTGTGCTCCAGCCGACTCAGGGCGAACACGGAACGATGTTCGTGCTGGGCAGACGAAGTACGCAGGATGATGCCGTGCCCTCGATCATCTTAGCCTCAGAGCACTACAACATGATCGTGCGGCTGCTCCAGGCCGGCGTGAGCCCCACGCTTCGCATCGATCTCAAGTCGACGTACCACGAGGACGACACCAACGGCTACAACGTTCTGGCCGAAATCCCCGGCATCGACCCCGACCTCCGAGACGAAGTTGTCTTGATCGGCGCACACCTCGATTCGTGGCACTCCTCACCGGGCGGCACTGACAATGCCGACGGATCTGCCTCGACCATGGAAGCCATGCGCATACTTCAGGCGATTGGGGTACGTCCGCGCCGCACCATCCGTATGGCACTCTGGGGCGGAGAGGAAGAAGGACTGCTCGGCGCGCGCGCATGGGTGGAACAGCATCTGGCTGGAGAGAACAACCGTGATGCGTTCGAGAAGTTTTCCGTCTACTTCAACAACGACCCGGGCTACGGCAAGATCTACGGCTTCCACGCCGAGGATAACGAGGCCGCCAAGGCCATAATGGATCTTTGGCTCGCCCCTCTCGAAGACACTGGTGTGCTCAGAAACGTGATCGAAGGGGTCGGCAGCACCGATCATGTCCCGTTCGTGCGGATCGGCGTGCCAGGGTTCAATGCAATCCAAGAGTACTCGGATTACGACGTCAGGACACACCACACCAACATGGATTTCTACGAGCGCGTTGCCGAAGAAGAGCTCCAGCAGGCGGCGATTGTGCTGGCCACGTTCGCGTACCACGCGGCGATGCGCGACGAGAGGATTCCTAGGGGAGGTTGAGGCCGAGTTTCGCTAAAAGCCAGTGCGTGTCGTTGCGTTCCGCAGCGCTGCCCGAAGCACACCGCGCAGGGTGTCCAATCGTCGAGCGCAGCGAACGAAGGGTGCGGGATTGAACATGACGGAACGCGTTTGTGCAACTGTTTACAAATTGCGAAAAATGCCGATACTGTAGGGGCACCAAAAGGAGAATCGGGCAGGAAAACCGTTGGTTGAACCGTTGAGCTGGAAGGCTGGGAGGCGAATCGGCTTATGAGGGAACCGCGGCGAGTGAGGTTCGTGACTCTGAACCTAGACCGTCTGCCCGTGGGGCGCATCCGTGTTGAGGTCGAACTCGAATGGGGCGATGTGACGTACAGCGGTAAAGCAGAAGATCTGGCGGGCGACGACGTCGAGCTTACGTGTGCCGCAAGGGCATCGTGCGAGGCTCTCAACATGCTCGTTAGCGACACTGGTACGACCTTCGAATACTTGAAGTGCGAACCAATATCGGCTGTCGGGCAAGAGCTGGCTGTTGTTGCCGTCGAGGTCAAAACGGCCATCGCCCGTCAGTA
>JBDGYW010000976.1:0-2881 GCA_039588935.1 Gemmatimonadota bacterium
AGCGGTGTGCGACAGGGTGGGAATCCTCTCCGGCGGTGTCATCGCCCGTAGCCTCGATCTCAACGAAGTGTATGCGGGAGAATCGAACGAGGTGGAGGTCACCGTCGCCGACGTCGATCCAGGTGTGATCTCTCCGGCTGGTTTCGGCGCCGAACCCGTCATGACGGCGAAAAACCTCACGATCCTGCGCTGCAAGGGCGCCGACAACCTCCAGCCGCTTATTGCCGAAATCCACCGGGGCGGTGGGAAGATCGTCGAAGTCAAGCCGCTCAAACTTGATCTGGAGGACATCTTCGTGCAGGCGATCACGGAGCGGAATCACGAGAAAACGACGGACGAGAAGAAAAAAGCCGACGAAATGGCGTTCACTCGATAAACGGACGGACCAATGCCAATCATCACGCTGGCCAAATATACGATCATGGGCTACATCAAAGAGCGCGTCCTGCTGGTGGTCTTGATATTCGGGTTCTTGCTGATGGCGGCCTCCTACGTCCTCTCCCCGCTGGCGGTCGGCGCACAACAGAAGATCGTGGTAGACATAGGGCTGGCCGCGATACCGCTGTTCGGTGTGCTGCTGATCGTGCTGTTGGGAGCAGGCACGTTTTACCAGGAAAAAGAACACGGGATACTGAAGGGCCTGCTGGTCAAGCCCGTCACCCGGGCCGACTTCGTCCTGGGTAAGTGGATCGGTACCGTACTCACAGTCGCGTTGGTGATGTTACTTATGGCGGTTGTTTACACACTCGTCATGTGGATTAGCGGCGCGGCATTATCCAAAACGATCTTCTGGGCAGTCTGCCTCTCCGTGTTCGAGATCGCGCTCATCGCAGCTGTGCTGTCGTTTTATTCGTCGTTCACCTCACCGATACTGGCGTCGTTTTTCACCATCTGTACGGCGGCGGCGGGACATCTCAGCAAGGACCTGCTCGCCTTCGCCGAACGGTTCGACGGCACGCTTCCGAAGTTTTTCGCGCACGTCGCCTACTACTTGCTGCCCAATCTGGGGCTTTTCAACATTCGCGAGGAAGCCGTGCACGGTCTGCCACTTCCCGACGGATTCATCGGCTCGGTCACGTTGTACGGTCTGTTCTATACGGTGGTGATGCTGTTCCTGTCGACGTTCATCTTCAGGCTCAAAGAGATCAACTGACCATGTCAACCGCGACCAGGCGAAAATTGCTAACGGCCGCCGTTTTCTCCGCCGTACTTGCCGGCGCAGCCGTGACGACCGATCACGTCAAGCGGTACAACGTTCGTCCCTACCTGTACGATAACCTGTACCTCCCATCGGGTAAGTTTCTGGAGCAGGTTTCGCTCGGCTACAATCAGATCGTGGCCGACGTGATCTGGCACCAGGCGATCCAGTACTACGGCGGCTACCGCAAGGAACTGCACGACCTGGTTTACTTCGAGGGATTGATCGACCTGGTCACCGACCTCGACCCGCATTTCATTTTTCCCTACGTGTTCGGCGCGGTCGTGATGTCGCAGGACATGGGCAGCTTCGAGAGCGGCATACGGATGCTACGCAAGGGCATGCACCACAACCCGAATTCCTGGGAACTGCCATTCGAGATCGGCTTTTTGAATTTTGTCGACGCCGGCGACCACGACATGGCGGCGCGGTACTTCGATCTGGCCTCTCGTCTACCCGGCGCGCCCGAGCACACGCTGCGGTTTGCCGCGTTCGTGTATTCCAAGGCGGGGCACGACGAACTGTCGATCCGCATGTGGGAGGAGCTGAAGGAATCCACCGAAGAACCGTATATGCGGGAACTGGCGGAACGCTATCTGAAAAAGCTCCGAGGGAACCATCAGAACCGGGAAATCCATAACGAGGAAAGCGATGACCGCATTTGAATGGTACATGCTGATCGGCGCCTTCGGTTTGGGCGCGATTCTGGGAAGCTTCCTGAACGTTGTAATATACCGTCTCCCCCTCGGGCAGTCGATCGTGCGGCCGGGTTCGCGGTGTCCCCAGTGCAAGGCACGGGTGCGTTGGTTTGACAACGTCCCCATTCTGAGCTGGCTGCTGCTCCGCGGCCGCTGCCGGCGCTGTGGTTGGCGCATACCGTTCAAGTATCCCCTGGTCGAGCTCCTCTCGGCTTTGGCCGCCGCCGGTATCGTGTGGCGTTACGGCTTCACGCTCCAGGCCGCGTGGATATACGCGTTCGTGGCCATCATGCTCGCCATCACGTTCATCGACTGGGAGCATCAAATCATACCCGACCCACTCTCGCTCGGCGGTGTCGTACTGGGTTGGGTCGGCGCAGCAATCTGCCTGGACGTCGGACTCGTTCAATCACTCGTGGGTTCGTTCGCCGGCGCGGGTGTGATTTTGTTGATCGCGGGACTTTACCGCGGTATCCGCAAGATTCACGGCATGGGCGGCGGCGACGTCAAGTTGATGGCCATGATCGGCGCATTCCTCGGCTGGAAGATGGTGTTGCCCGTGCTGTTCATCGCCGCGCTCTTCGGGAGCCTCTATGGCGCCTATATCATGCGGTCCGGCGGGCATGGAAAGACGGCGGTGGCCTTCGGATCATTCCTCGCGCCCGCGGCCTGCCTGATGATGTTCGCCGGCGAGCGACTGCTCCAACTCTACCTCCAACTCGGCCGGCCTTAAGCGTGTCGATCCTCGCCCCGGATTTGTGAAGCGGGACCGGGTCGCCCCATCGACGGTCCGTATTGCATGCGACAGGTGCAGATTGCAAACCGCCTTCCGGCAGCCGCCACCCTCCCATCGACGCCCCGCTCCTCCACTCCGGTGGTATTTGTAACCTAATTAGAAATAATGAGTTACCCTTGAACACGATCGACCGGAGCCCGGTATTTTGCTGGCATATTTGTTGCGTTGCACCCCTCGGCTAGGCATTAC
>JBDGYW010000977.1:0-2880 GCA_039588935.1 Gemmatimonadota bacterium
CGATTTGTTCATTCGGCTGTGCATTCAAAACAACGGCAGGGTTTCACAGCGGAAACGCGAGAGCCACTTCGATTTCTTGGCAGCCGATGAGATTGCCCGGATGGAAGAGGCGGTTCGCGATGGATACGGCGTGGTCCCAACCGAGTGAGTGGTATCGGAGGCCCGGCGTTGATATCCAGCCACTCTCGACCTGGGGTGTGGTTTGGGACGTGTTTCTCGCGGACGTGATCCAGTCGTAGCGAGTGCGATTTGTGCTCTCGGAGTTGCCCCCCCCATACCCAGCAGAGAGAGGTCGTCGGCAATCGAGAACGCCCCGCGGTCAAAGAGTACGTGGTGGTTCGGGCAAAGGCAAAGGACGTTGTCGGACGTGTCAGGGCCATCGTGCGGCGTTCCGAGAGGACGAATGTGTGCCGCCTCAGCGTATGGGCCGGTTGGGGTGTCAAGGAGAAGACCGCAAACCTGGCAGCGGTGCTTATGAAGCGCCTTGACGTCTCGGGAGACCGCCGTGTCTCGAACCAACCGCGTAGTGGAGTGTTGTCGTCGCTTCGGAGCCTCTGTACCACCTGCAAGAGATGGGGGTCTGAAGGTGTCGGCCTCCTCCTCCATCATGGCCACGAGTCGGTAGTGATAGACTCGATAACCCGACGTGCCACTCTTAGCCCAGTAGGCTTCAACGCGGAACAGCCCATCGTAACGGAGGGCGGTTTCAGGCGCATGTTTGGACGTCGCGTGTGCTCCCCGCACGACGCGCACTGGAAGGCCAGTGTCAACGTTATGCGCGAGCGCCAGATTCTGGTCGGTTAATTCCTGATCTCGTACCTGGCGTCCGGTCGACGGGTCGCGGCCGCCATGACCGGTGTATACGATAAGGTTCCCGTGATCTTCGTCGTCCTCATATCCACCAGACACAACGATTGATTCGGCCCCGCCGTCCTTTGCAGAGCCACATATTCCAGCCTGCGTAGGCCGGTGCGCGCCAGACTTGGCCAGCTCCGTCCTACTCGGGAAAGTCGCACCAACCGGGTAGCCGGTTACCTCGCCGAAGATCCGCCCACCCGGCAGCCTAATCACTTCAAACCCGAGTTCTTCGAGCCAAGTTTTGACTGTCGCCTCTCCACCGGAAAACTGGTCCCCGCCGAGCGGGCCGGCTTCGGGTTTCGGGAATCCGTGAGCCGCGCCTACGATTGGCTTGGAATCATAGTGCTGGCCATTGTGTACTAGGAAATACTCGCGAGCTGGGCGGAACTCGTATTTCTCGAGAAAGGTGTCGCGCCCTAGCTCATCGAACTCTCAAGCGGCTTGCAGGATCGCTTCCCTGGTAAGGCTAGGCTTTGCCATGGCTCTCCCCAATCTCATCCGCGAAGAATACGTTGGCAAACGCTCGATCCGATGGCGGCATCGGGAAGTGACCGATCTGATTTGGCAGGGCCCACTGGAGGGTTTGGTGCTCGAGGGCCTGCGGCTCACCGTCGATTTCCACTTCGACGAAATCAATCACGAACTCTGAGCCGGGATCGGCTTGGGAAAAGCAAACGGTACCCACGCTGACCACCGGCACTCCGAGCTCCTCCCGCAGCTCGTGGTGCGCGGCATCCTCGTAGCTCTCCCCCTCCAGTAGCTTGCCACCCGGAAACTCCCAGAATCCGCCGTGCCTTTTGTGCGACGGCCGCTGACAAAGCAGCAAACGCCCGTTGCGTCGAATAACGGCAGCGAGCACGCGTGTGACCTTGTTAGGCATAATGGGGCGGGCCTTGTTCTGGTCCTTCCATGAATAGATCCATCGCGGCCACTGGGCATGGCTCAGTGATCATGAACGGTCCTTTGGGACAGCAACCCAGTGTACCACGGGGGAATCACAAGACCGTCAACTGTAAGCACAATCAGTCACACAGCAACTCCTGCGGGATATTGCAGCCGGCTTTTCTACGTCACGGTACCACGTGGAACCAGCCTGCTTCAGGATACGATGTGTCTATTGTGGTAATCGATGTACTGCTTTGCCACCCTGTGTCCCTTCCGCGAGCGTACCTGTGTGCGCGAGAGTCGGATGCCGCCCCAATCCAGCATGGCATGGTGATTTGGACAAACGATCATGATGTTGCGATCATCATCGGGTCCGTTGTGTGGGTCTCCCAGCGGCCGGACGTGATGCGCCTCCGAGTACGTCGCTCCAGAGTCCATGCGGACAGAGTGGCCGCAAAGCTGGCATCGGTTGCGGTGCTTGGCCTTCAGCGAGCGTACAAGTGCCGAATCCCGCACGATCCTCGAGCTGACATACCTCTTCCTGACGGCCGCTGGGGGTTCACCGGTGTCAGCGGCAGTTAGCAGCGACCCCACTTTGTCGCCCGCCAGGCTCTCCACGAGTGCGTAGCTGTAGCGGTAGTCGCTACTTAGGGGCGTACCGTCGGCGAGCTTCCGAAGGCGTGATATTCGGGTGGGCCGTAGACTCCTGCACGCAGAAATCGCATACAAGGTGCCTTCTCCAGGGCTCCAAACCCGTTCCCCCCGAGTTGGTTTCAGCACCGCCTTCAGGAGGGCACGCGTTGAACTGCGGGATTCCCTGGGATTGAGGTCAAGCTTCCGCAGGATGGCGGCATACTGAGCCGCGCTTCCTTCATCGATCACCGCGATGTAGATGGGGAGACTGCCATAGAGTGCCAATAACTCCGACGCCTTCCGCCACACGACCTCACTTCGGAAGGTCACGAGAGTACTGGGTTGGGACCTCCCAATGTTCGCCGCTTTCTCCAAATAGGGCCGGTGGTTGCGGGTGAATACGGCGGGTGTAACCGTTCGATCAGTTGTGGACATCATCTCCATCCTGGGCAGGCTGCCTAACGGACCGTAACCTTCACTGTTGCACTTCAAACTTGATATCAA
>JBDGYW010000978.1:0-2879 GCA_039588935.1 Gemmatimonadota bacterium
GTCTGAACTCAAGGAGACGGAAAAGACGAAAGACACCGGCGAGGAGTTCAGGACACGTTACGGGCTGCCGGATTTTTACGAGGTCGACGTGCACATTGCCGTTGGATGGACGGCGATCGGGTCCATAAAGTCGGCGCGACCACCGCTGTCCGAGATGGTAATCAGGCAACCGTGTGTGAAAGGGGAGGGCGGGAATGGCTGAAAAGGACGAGTGGGTTGACGCAATTTCGCTAGAGGACGCGAAAATGCAGGTGGCTCTTGCAAGCCGAAGGCTAGGGCTGCTGCACCTTGCCTTTGCCGAGGTCCTTGTGGATACCCTGGGTGAGGAGGAAGGGAGAAAGACCATCACCTGTGCAATCGAGGAGTACAGCAAAAAGATCGGTCAGGCGAAAGTCGAACGCGCCCGATCTGCCGGGTTGGATCCCTCAGCGGAGACCTTCTTCGAGATGTCTGATCTGCCCAGTATCGGGATGCACGAGGGGGTAGAGGAAGTGGAGGTAGACGGCGAGAGACGCTATAGGGCATACGGCTGCGTCATGGGGCGTGTGTGGCGCGAGTACGGCGGCGACTCCCTTGGGCGCATCTACTGCTACGTCGATCCTGCCAGTTCCATGCAATTCGACCGCCGATGCAAATTCGTACATACCAAGGCCATTCCCGACGGTGACGAATACTGCGAACTGGTGATGAGGCCAACGTCTCAGAAAGACAGGGACGACTTCGCGTCCAAGGATACCGATTGGGCTGAACTCGAAGAGCGCATGGACTGACGTTTGTCGTATGAATGATAAGCCCAAGTTCGTAAATGAAACGGTTGATCCGCTCGCTGAGATTGTAGCAAACCTCCCGCTGCTGATGCTCGTAGGGGGGCTGATGGCCACACTCCTTGCGGTCGCCAGTGCGGCAGGAATTCTCACGATTGTGTTGAGCGCTCTGTTCGGCATTCCAGAGTTCACACTCGACGAAACGACGTACGAAGGTAATTGGGTCCTGCTTCGGTTCGGTCCGCTCTTGCTGATCCATGGAGGGTTGGCTGCAGCGGTAGGGTACGCGATCTGGACGGGAAGGAAGTGGAGTCGGCGGCTAGTGGTGGTCTTCTGGACGTCCATGATCGCATTCGCCAGTGCCGCTGCAATACTCTACCCGAGCGATGGACGAGTCTGGTTTACCTTGGCGCTTTGCTGTCTGCCGTTGCTGCTTGGATCATGGTTGTACCTTTATCACTGGGGCAGGGTGGTGACGTACTACGACGGGTTGACTGAGAAGGGAGCACAAGATGAGTCCCACCAAGACGCCGCGTTGTGAAAGTTGCCCTATGCGGAAACGGGCTGAGGAGAAGCCTCGCTCGATTCTTGCCTTTCTGTGGAGACTCCACACGAAGATCTGCCCGGGCTGGAGATCATACCAGCGCTGGCTCAAAGAACAGGCTCAGGAGAGCCCTATATAGAATATTTACATCGACAACGATCAAAGTGAGGTAGACATGGCAACCGCGTCCCGTATCAAGTTCATGGGAATTGGTGTCCTCGGCACTGGTTTTGCCTTCGTGGTTGTGGTCCTCGTGTTGATGGGGAGCACAACGGTCGACGCGACGGAGCACTGTGTGATGACCAGATTCGGGAATCCCATCGAGGAGCAAATGAGTACAGGGTGGTCGTTCATGCTGATTGCCGAGAAGACCTGCTTCCCGTTGATCGTGTAGAACTTCCCTGCAGATCCTGCGCAGCCAATTCCGCTCCAGGCGCAGACGGCCGATCCGGTCACCATTACTGGTGATGTGGCGATCGAGTGGAGCTACGACCCAGTCGCTGTCTTCGACGTTTTCCTCGAAAAGAGATCGCACAGGGCCGCGGAAGCTGTGGTGTACAATGCCATCCGTGAGGGATACCGCACGGCCATGGCCGGGTGGTCGGTGGAGTGCGATGGCGTGCAGGAGAGCTGCCTGGAGATATTCTCGAGTGAGCGTGTGTACCTGGCCGATTCGGTGAAGGCGCACATCGAGCGCAAGCTGGTCACGGAGCGTGGCGTGCCGCTCGCGCGGATAAGGAACGTGTTCATCAGGGACATCGATACGCCGCCCGCGATTGAGCAGATGCGGATTGCCGCCGTTCGCCAGGCCCAGGTCTTGGATTCGGTCCAGACGCAGTTCACGATCGACTCGGTATCGTCGCAACGGGATTTGATGCAGCTAACGAACGCGGCAACCGCCGCGAGGTTGGAGGGGGAGGCGTACGCCTCCAACCAGCAACTTCTACAGCTCAGGATTGCTGAAACCATGGCCGAGGGGATAGCGAGGGCGTGTAGCGGTGCACAGGTGCAGGTTTGTGTCCTCGGCGGCTCCGTGATGGACACCTGGACAAGTATGGGAGGAAGGCGATAAACGATGGGTATCTATGCACTAGCTTTCCTCTTGCTCCTGGGTGGTGCCGGAATCGGATACACCATGTTGTGGTACAAGTTGGTCACCACGCAGGAGGAGGTCCGCCGGCTCCGGGCGACGCAGGACGAGTTGATCGATTTGGTGTCGGAGACGCTCATCGAAGACAGCTCAGCGAGAGAGTTTCTGCGGAGCCTCAAGGTAGGCCGAGAACGTCTGGGGAAGTGACATGAACTTCATTTTCGAGCAGATCCGCACCGGCGGCGACAGGAATTTTGGGTACCTGATCGGCGACCGGAAAGAACGGGTTGCCGCCGTTGTGGATCCGTCCAACGATCCCAAGAGTGTGGTACAACGTGCAGAGGCACAGGGTCTGAGCGTCGAATACATCATCAACACGCACGGGCACTCCGACCACACGAACGGAAATTCGAAGGCCAAGAAACTCACTGGGGCGCGTATCGTAGCGTTCGGCGGATCGTCAATCTCGCCCGATGTGGGC
>JBDGYW010000979.1:0-2878 GCA_039588935.1 Gemmatimonadota bacterium
CGGGCAGCCGGTAGCCGTCGTTGCGGTGGCTGCGGTGGTTGTGCGCGCCGATGCTGGTCTGGATGGCGTATCGGTCGGCGAGGGCGAAACGAAGGTGGTCGAGAGAATCCACCACGCCGTCTTGACGCCCAGGACCCCTCATGGTTCTGCCGAGTTTTGCGAGCGCCGTCTTGAGGCGCTCCAAGGGTTCAGACACGAGCCGAGCTCCCGACCTGAGTTCCCGCTAAGCTACGGGGCGATCCGGTGGGGTGGCAAGGGTGGCCGGTTCTGCAAACCATCTGCAAACCAACAGGAAGGGATTAAACCGGATCAGACGGGACAGGACGGGACGAAGGGGTCGCTAAGTCGTTACAAGAAGGGACGAAACGGGACCAGACGGAACGACGTCGACCGAACTCCAAAACCGGGGGTTGCAGGTGGAGCTGCGGTCGGCCTGTGGCCGATCCTCGCTCAGCTTTACAGCGAATCCTGCTCTGTTCCTGAAACCTCCCGAAGCGACATCGCGTAGGGCCTTCCATTGATATTATCAAGATTGCCGAAATAATGGGGTGATCATGGCCAAGAGGGAATTCCCCGGGGAGTTCGAGCAGGTAGTCCTGCTCACGGTGGCGCGACTGAAAGACCAGGCATACGGGATGGCCATTCGTCAGGAGATCGCGGACCGCACCGGTCGGGATGTGGGAATTGGCTCAGTATACTCCGCGCTCGATCGCATGGAGGAAAAAGGCTTTATCTCCTCTACAACAGGCGACCCCACCCCCGAGCGCGGCGGCAAGGCCAAACGATACTACCGACTTGAGCGGGATGGGTTTCTGGCACTGCAGCGGGCACGCGAGATGTTCGCCAGACTCTGGGACGGTCTGGTGCTGGACGAAGGAGCGTTTCAGTGAAGGGTTTTGGGGCAGGGAGAAGAGAGCGGCCGCACGGAAGACCACCGCGCCTGGCAGAGTTCCTTCTCAGACTCTCATTACAGTCCCGCTACCGCGACCAGCAGCTAGGGGACCTTCGTGAAGCGTTTTTCAAGCTGCAGGCAGATGCAAACCAAAAAAATGCACGAAGATGGTATAGGTGCCAAGTACTGAAATCCCTGATCCCGAACTTGGTTCTCTCTGTCCGTCGGCGTCAGCGGTCAACACGCGCAATACACAACATCGGACGAAACATGGGTGGAGTACTGGTGCAGGATCTGAATTACGCATTCCGCTCGTTCAAACGCCGACCCGCATTCTACTCGGTCATCCTGTTGGTTTTTGCACTGGGCATTGGCGCGAATACGGTCATCTTCAGCGTCGTCGACGGTGTGGTCCTTCGACCACTGCCGTACCCGGAACCGGATCACCTCGTCATTCCCTGGCAGACCCATCCGCACTGGCTTGCGGGTCCCAATCCCGTGCTGCGCGCGAGGGGCAACAGGTTCTCGGTGTCGTATCCGGTGTACGAGGACTGGCTCGAGCATAACACTGTGTTCGAGAGCTTCGGCATTCATGCAGCTTCGTCATACATAGTCACCGGAGACGATCGAGTAGAGCGGATTCGAGGAACGCGGGTTACGCACGGTGTGTTTGTCGCTCTCGAAGTGTCGCCCATTCTGGGCCGCACGTTTTTACCCGAGGACGATCAGATCGGCGGGCCGAAGCTCGTTGTTCTGAGTCACGGCTTGTGGCAACGGCGGTTCGGGGCGGATTCGAGTGTCGTCGGCCGGACGATGGTATTGAACGAACAGCCCTTCATCATCGTCGGCGTAATGCCGCGAGGTTTCTACTATCCTGCAGGCGGAGAGATGTGGACGACGTTCAGCGACGCCGATCGCCAGGGCCACCGCAACAGCAACAATCGTCGTCCCCTTGCCCGACTGCAGCGTGGTGTCACGTTGGATCAGGCTCAACGTGAAATGGAGATCCTGGCGGAGCATCTGAAGGAAGTCCACCCTATCGATGGCCGTGACTACGGCGTCAACGTAGTGTACCTAGACGCCGATATCGTCCGTGACGTTCGGTCGGCGCTGCTGCTCATACTTGGCACGGTAGCGGTTTTCCTTCTCATAGCCTGTTCGAATATCGCCAACCTGCTGTTGGTGAGGGCATCCGAACGACGCAGTGAAATGGCTGTGCGGCTGTCACTCGGTGCCGGTCGCGGGCGCATTCTCAGGCAACTACTCACCGAAGGTCTCGCGCTGTCGATTTTGGGTGGCACTTTGGGGAGTCTTGTCGCGGTCGTTTGTGTCGATCCGTTCATAGCGCTCCTTCCAACCAACACCCCTCGGCTGAACGAAGTGTCCGTGGACCTCCGAATACTAGCGTTCTCAGCCGTTCTCACTGTCCTCACAGGAGTCACCGTCGGTGTGCTACCGGCTCTCGGCGCGCTTCGCACCAGACTGGCCACCGCACTCCAAAGTACGAGTCGCGGTTCCCCCGGCAGCAGGCAGGGCAACCGCACGCAGGCCTGGCTGTTGGTGTTTGAGATCGGACTCACGTTCGTGCTTCTCGTAGGCGCGGGGTTGCTAACCAAGAGCTTTGCCCGGCTCATGTCGGCCGAACGCGGTTTCGATTCCGAGTCGGTCGTCACCATGCGGTTTGACATGCGGGGATCCAGGTTCGCGTCCGAGGGACAGCTACGCTCGGCCTACGAAGAGCTGTACGAACGCCTCGAGGCGATTCCAGGCGTAACGCATGTTGCCGCGGCCGAATACGGACCGCTCGCGCAAGGCTCGTCCCAGTCCATGATGGTAGAGAATGATGCGGGCCACACGTACACGAGTGTTTTGATGGATTGGGTTTCCGTCGGGTACTTCCAAACAATGGCAATCCCCCTGCTCGCGGGTAGGCCTTTCCTCGAGGAGGAAGGTGAACGTGACGCTCACGTGGCCATCGTGAATGAG
>JBDGYW010000980.1:0-2877 GCA_039588935.1 Gemmatimonadota bacterium
GGCAACAGGCTTGAGACCCGAGAAGACCTTGACCGGTTCGCAGAAGCTCTCCTACGCGCAGGCCTGTAGCCGAAAGAAGCCCGCCGTCGGCGGGGATACACGAGGCTTCCGTTCAGCTAACACGCATCCGGGATACCTGATCGACGTGTTCGTGGATGTGAGGGAGTTGGGGTTGGAGAACGACGAACGCCGAAGCACACACACCACGTCAGTCAAAGCCCGCCCGACGTGCACCCTTGCGCACGAGAACCACACTACCTGCGTGATTTCGGTTACCGAGTCCACGGAGTGCACGTGTATCCTTGCGCAGCGGCTCGGTTAAGAGGCTTCGAGACCCGCGTCTCAGGCGATGAGCCTGCCATGGTCCGTTACCGACAGGGGTGCCAGCGTGGCGGAAATGGTAGACGCGGAGACTTGGCAAGTCTCTGGGCGAAAGCCCATGTGAGTGTTGCTGCGGTGAGCCTGCGGCTCATCCTCGCAGCGCTTCGCGACAAATCTCACCGCTGGCACCGCCGCTCCACCCCGCTTGCATGATCGAGTTGGTGACAATATGATAGAGTACTTGCCAAGTCTCAAAGAAGGCGTTTCCGCTACGCCTGAATAGCCGAGGGGGAATCAATCCCCTCGGCTATTCGTTTGCCCACCGTTTGGCGCACTGCCAGCACCGTTCGACCTCGAACCTTCCGCGAAGTGCCGGCCCGTCCCGGAGCGAACGTTAGTGAGCTGCTACTCGAGTTGGGATCCTTCTACCCGCTCGCGTACTACAGTCCGCGGACGAACGCGTTCGGGAGGAGCGGCGGGCAACCGAGCATTACGTCACGGTCTTCAGGGTGGGCAGTTAGGCCTACTCGGCATCACGGAATATCCCTCAGGAGTTTACGCCGCTACGGTACTGTAAGGGCGATCCATCAGCTTGTCCGCAACACCATTCTTCTTCGCCTGCTTTTTCCAGCCCCGGTTTCCGACCGTCGTGTAGAGCCAGCGGGGCATCAATGGCCTGGCGAAGAGGTCCACCGCTTCCGCGGGCACCGGCAGGCCGCGGTTGAGTGCCCCCGCCGTCAGGTCGAGGGCTTTTACGACGTTTCTAACCATCCGGCCCATTTTGGACAGCGGTTTCCCGTCAATGGCGCCCCCCATCCCCAGAGCGAGGCCACCCATCCACTCGTATCCGGCCTCGAGGGCAAACTGCCGGGCAATGCCAAGGGCCGTATGGCTGTGAGCGGGTTCCGGAAAACCGTTGTTCAAAACGGCCACAAGCCCTGGCCTCTTGTCGACCGGCTCTTCCTTCCGGTGGCTGGCAACGAGTTCTAATGCCTTTGTTACCGGTGCTGGAAAGCTGTCCACGTAAAGCGGAGACGCGAGGACTACGAGTCTTGCGCTGTCGAGCGTCTTGATGAGAGCCTGCCACTCTGCCTCTTTTGCGACAGCCGGCAGTATTCTCTTCGTATCAGTTTGCCAACCCCTGTCGCGCAGCCCGGCGCAGAGTGCGTCGGCGATAGCCGAGGATGTGCTGCGCACCTTGGGACTGCCAATGAGCAAGAGGGCCCTCTTGTTTTCCGAATGCTCGAGATCGACGAGCGGCACTTCCCCTTGCTCCACAACGAATTCCTCCCTGCGGATCCTCCGTTCGGACAACTCCGCAAAGACGGAGGATCGGGCCTGGTCGAGCAAATCGGCAACCCGGCTTCTGATACGACCGTCGTCGAGTTCTTCGTCTTCCACCACAGAAACAGCCAGGGATCCTGTGTGGAGATTGATGGCGTTTCTGTAGAGGAGCGTCCTGAAGATCTCCGGGCACCGCGGGCAGTTGTCGTGGTTGACGCCCAGCGCGGCCATCGCGGGAAACCGGTCGTAACGAGGCCGGTGGTGTACCTCACCGTTCACGGCCATGAAGAAAGGAGAGATCAGCCCGATGACCCGATCCATCGCCTTCTTTGTCTCCGACGAGTATCCACCGAACGTCAGGGGCGAAACGATGAGGAGCAGATCGCTGGCCATTGTGCTCGAACACAGCAAGTGCACGTCGTCTTCCTGCACACACATGCCTGGTCGTTTGGTCCAGCACCCGAAACACCCGCTACAGGGGCCGATCTTCATGTCCCTGGGTGTGAGGGTGTCCCATTCCCAACCACGCCCGCTCAGCTCGGCTGTGACGGCACCGACGACCCTTGCCTGACAATCACTGTCGCCGCGGAAACCGTCCATCACCAGAGTCTTCATTGCAGTCCCCTGAAAAGGTCGTGTTCACACGCGTAGCCGCACCGCGGCGACGGGACGTGTTACCAAGTTGCGAAGATGCACGCAGACTTTGCGACGCACAAGGGGCTTCCGACCGAGTGCAATCGTTCCATTCCCCGACGTCTCACACCCAAGACTTCCAGCGGAGTCTCGGCCGATTTCCCGTGCAGTGCCGGCCCGTACCTTTGCCTCTCACGCCGCAGCACAACGTAGCGCTGCCCGAACGACGGCATCACCGGCGCAATTGCCGATGCCGCGACGTGAGGGTGCGCGGAGTGGCTTTAACGGCGCGTGGCCGCTCGAGTTGGGAACTCTCTGCCCGCTCGCGGACTTTTGTTCGTGGAGGGGCGTGCCGGCACGGAGCGCGAGGCAAGTGGTCGACGCATGAAAGAACCACTCCACGCATTCCTTTGATGCTCGGCCGGCCGAGCGTATGTTTTAGAATAGCGGCGGCCAACTTATCAGGAGACCGCCGATGCCCGTCACTGCCAGGCTCTCGCGCAAGTTTTACGAGACCTTGGGCGACGAAATCGCCAACGAACTCGTGGAGTGGTTCAACCAAGTGGACGCCACATATCGCGCCGACCTACGTGAGCTGAACGAACTCAACTTTGCCCGGTTCGAAGCCTCGATGAAGCA
>JBDGYW010000981.1:0-2875 GCA_039588935.1 Gemmatimonadota bacterium
TATTCCCTCTTTTGCAGGTGCCATCGCAACGTCGGCTGAGATCATCGGTTCGGCACCGTCACGCAGGAGTTTTCCCTCTTCCCGTACCCGACGCTCGGCTTCACGCATCGGGCCGATGTCCCACCCGGTGAGGATCACCGTGAACACCAGCGCTAACGCGCAGACAGCGTAGAAGTTGAGTGGAAGTGCGGAGATCAGGAGCGCAACCGGATTCGCCACCTCCTGTGCTGCCAGGATTGTGATGATGTAAGCCCCCCAAGCATTCAGAGGGATGAGTATGCATTTGGGTGCGCAGGTTGCGTCGATGAAATAGCTGAGCTTCTCACGAGAAATGCGGCACTTGTCAAACAGAGGCCGCGCGACCGAGCCGGAGACAAGCAATCCGAAATTCGACTCGAGGAAGACGCCGAGGCTCACAAACGCCGTGAGGAGGCCGACAGAACGGCGAGACTTGGCGATGCCGCTGCGTTCGACCCATTGCACGAACCCATCCATGCCCCCAGACGCTTGCGTGAACGTGATCATCGCTCCTATCAACGCACTGAACAGGAGTACTCGAGCGTTGTCCGGTTCGGTGGCTTGCGCGATATACACGTCAACAGATTGGATGAGTCCGGCAATCGGGTTCCATCCGCTCATGATCGTCCATCCCATCCAAACGAAGAGCACCAATGAGAGGTAGACCTGTTTTGTTTTGATCGCGAGACCGATCGCGATTACTGGAGGCAGTATCGAGAGCCAGCCGTATGTGTCCATAGCCTGTTTTCTTAGGTGGGTACTCGCTTTAGGAACCAGAATCCTGCCGTGCAGAAAAGCACGTTCGGCGTCCAAGCTGCGACGACGGGAGGTAGGATTCCCCCGGCCCCCACAGCCTGGGACAGTTGCACCGAGAGAAGAAATATCAGTGTGGTGCCCAGCCCGACGGCGACTCCCACCGCGCCGCTGGCCCGCGGTGCGGCCACTACCAACGGAGCGGCAAAGAGCGTGATGATCAGGCAGGTTACTGGTATCGCGATCTTGAGTGCCTGTTCGACCGTGAGCCTGCGGCCGTCACCGCCCGCCCGCTCCAGCGCCTCGATGTATTGGCCCAATTCCGCGTATGTCATCTCCTGCGGCCGCTTGGGCTCCAGGAGCAACTCGGCAGGTGTCTCTCTGAAGCTCCGACTTCGAAGCGAGTCGAACAAGAACGCCGCCTCGCCCCGATCTTCGGTGAGTATGCGAAACCGTCCGTCTCCGAGCGTCCAGGAAGCCGTCGTATCGTTGTAGAGGCCATACCGCGCCTGCAGCACCAGGGTGGGATATGATTCACCGGCACCCTCACGCTCCAACACGATGTCGCTCAATCTCCTCTGGCTCACGTTGAGGGATCGTATCGTGTATACCCATCCCTCGCTTGCGCGGTGTACGAAATTCTGCCGAGCGTTCTGCGAGCGGATCTCGAGTTCGCCGAGTAGCTCTAGCTTTCTGCGAGTTGCGTTGGGGGCCACTTCGCCGACCACTGCACAAAGGCCAGCCACCAAGAGCGACGCGGCCAAGAGCGGGATGAGCATGCGGCGGAAGCTCCTACCCGATGCCTTAACCGCGGTTAGCTCCGAGTGCCGATTCATTGCCCCGATGCTAAACACAGTCGCGAAGAGGACTGCGGCCGGCAGCACCATGAATACTGTCTCTGGTACGCCGAACACGTGGGCTAGCGCGATGGTTGCAGGGGCGAGCTCCCGCAGCAGGTAGTCGTTCAGTCTGTCCGTGAGTTCAATGAGGATGACGACCAGGGGGAAACCGATCGTGGTGATCACGAAGATCTTCAGCCAGAGGCGCAGTATGTAGCGATCGAGTGTACGGGGGATCACGCCGAAGCTTCGACTTTCCGATTTGTTGTGGTTGGATCGTGTTTCTTCCGACCACGAGCAGCTATTCCCTGCCGCCCGTGGTACCAGAGCCAGACAACTCCTATCGTACAGAACAGAATGTTGGGGGTCCACATCGAAACGAACGCCGAAACATACAGTCGGTTTGCAAGCGCCTCGCCGGCGATCAACCCGATATAGAAGACGCCGAAGATCACCATACCGACACCTATTACCATGCCCAATCCCCCTCCACGGAAACGCAGAGCTGCCGGTACTCCTATAATGACGAACACCATGCACGCCGCGGGAATCGCGTACTTCTTGTTGAGTTCGACAGAGTAATTCGCCGCTCGCACTCTCATACTGCGTTCTCGGTCGCGTTGCACACGAGCTTCGTTCATGCGGGGGCGGGGTCTCAAACCGCTAACGTGTACGTGTCGTGCCGGCCTCGTGAGCGTGGAATGCACGTCGGCGGCAGTTGAATCTGTCGTCGCTGTGGTTTGTTGAGGCGGTTCCTGCGCCTCGAGTTCCGCTGGTCGTAGCCACTCCAGGAAGCTGCAGTAGATACTCTTTCGGGGGTGAGCGACTAGCGTGTCGGGTCCTATTGGCTCCAGTCCCAGAAGAGACCGCAGTCCGTTGCGTTCGGCCGCTCCCGCGCGTCGGCTGGCAAGCTGTTCGTTGCGTCGGGCATCCCGCACGACATCTTCGAGTGCGCAAATTCCCTGTTCTCGGTCCCCACGGTAGGTGTCTTCCTCTCGCCGTACGAACTCACGCCCTATGCCCACGAGGCGGATCTCGTACTTTTCGTACTCACTTCGCCGGAACAGACTCGGATCTTGACGGTCAAACTCGTGTGCGGAACCATTGAAGAGGATGAGCTGGAGGTCTTCCTGATTGAGATCGAAGGCCATTCGGCCACTGTCGGCGTAGACGATACGAGTGGTATTCTGGTCAGTGAGGCGGTATATGGTTACATCGCGCATGACGTACGTCGCCTGGTCAATAAACGCAGCACGGAGGAATAC
>JBDGYW010000982.1:0-2873 GCA_039588935.1 Gemmatimonadota bacterium
AGGCTCCCGCCTCGCAAACCTTGCCGGCCTCGCAGGTGGCCTGGCCGCCCCATTCCCGGCAGGGATCGGCATCGTGGTCAGCGCAGCTCTCGTAGGCCTCCATGTCCGGCACGCAACGCACCGCTCCGGGCATGCAGTCGTCCAGGCAGGGGATACCGCACTCGCCGTTGTTGCATTCCTCGCCCGCGGCGCATTCGGTTAGGTCCGACAACTCCAGGCAGCTGTCGCCGTTGGTGTCTTCGCACACCCGATAGCCGTTGCCGTCGCAAGTCCGGCCCTCCGTCGTGCACTCGTTGTCGCAGGTGGTCTCGTCGCCGCCGACGTCGTCGTCGGTTTGTCCTCCGTTGTCCGGCTCACCGGCGTCGTCTTTTCCATTCCCGTTCGACTCGATCGCGCACGCAGAGAAAAACGCCATGCAGAAAAACGCGAGCGCAACCACCAAGTACCTTGCAACTTGTGGTTTCAACTTGCCTCCTTCCTCGACACTCCTGCCGGTACAGCTCGACAGATCTACCTGCCCAGCTCGACAGTCATTTGGCTTTATTTTTGCCGTAGTCTATCGACTAATAGAGTGAAGTGCAATAGTGACTTATGAGACCCTCTATTGCATGTAACGCGGTACGTCAAACGAGTGGTTATGTTGAGGATATCAAGATCGGCCCCCCCGGTCAGATTCTATTCACTCAGGAGGGTATTTATTATGTTGCGCAATTCGCCGGGTATGTAGTCACCCATTTTGTAGCGGATGATCATTTCGTCATCCAGTACCAGGTTCGAAGGGATGGTTTCCGCAGCGTATTTGTCGGAGAATGGGCTGCTCCCCGGATCGATGGCGTAATACTTGAAAGTATAGCCACGATCGTTCACCTCGTCGCAGGTGAAATCCATCAGTGCGTTTGCATTACTGCTTCCGCTTCCGGTTTCGTAGTTTACCAAAATAAGCGCGAAATCTTCACTGGGCCATTCGTTGTAGAAGCTTTCCAGGCTCCCGGCCTGGTCGCGGCAGCCAGGTCACCAGCCTGTGTGAATGGTGATCATGATCGCCTTCTTGCACAGGAACTCATCGAAGCAGAAGTTCACCGTGCCGATCGGGGTTGATCCGTTGCATTCCACCCTTTCCAGGCACTCGTTTTCCACCGTGGATCCCATCCCAGTCCCGTAGGGCCCGTCGGGATACGGCGGGCAGCACCGCCCGGCGCCCTCGACACAGTTAAGGCCCGGATCGCAGTCGACTTGGCCGCCCCATTCAGGACAATCGTCCCCGTTGTGGTCGTCGCAGACCTCGTAGGCCTCGACGCCTCCTCCTACGCAGCGGTATTCGCCGACCTCGCAGATGTAGCTGCATACACAAGATCCGGCATCGCACAGGAAGCCCCCATCGCACAACACCTGGCCGCCCCACTCGATGCAGTTGTCGCCGTTGTGATCGTCACAGGACTCGTAGCCCTCGATTCCATCGAGGCAGCGTACCTCGCCCTGGTTGGTGCACTGATCTGTGCAGATTGGAATGCACTGGCCGTTGTCGCAGTACTCCAGTGCCGTGCACTGGGTCAGGCTGCCCCATTCCGGGCACTGATCGCCGTTCAGATCGCCGCAGACCTCGTAGGCTTCCGCGCCGGCGCAGCGCTGCTCGCCCAGGGTACACAAGTTGGAACACACGCATTGCCCGCCTTCGCAGGCGGCTCCCGCGGCGCACTCGGTGTGGGCGCCCCAGTCCAGACAGGGATCATCGTCGAAGTCGCCGCACACCTCGGAGGCGTTGTCCACACAGCGGGAATCCCCGGTGTCGCAGGCATCCGTGCATTCGACTACGCACTGGCCCTCGTCGCACTGCAGGCCGGTCCGGCACTCGGTCAGACCGCCCCATTCCAGGCAACCATCCGAGTTGTGGTCGGCGCAGGTCTCGTAACCCTGCGTCCCGTCGGCGCAGCGCCGGAGGCCGAACTGGCAGGAGTTTTCGCAAACACAGACTCCCAGCTCGCACACCTTGCCTGTCTCGCAGGTGACCTGACCGCCCCACTCACGGCAGGGATCGTCGTCGTGGTTGTCGCAGGTCTCGTAGGCCGCCGTGTCCGGCACGCAGCGCACCGCCCCGATCATGCAATCGTCTATGCAGGGGATCCCGCATTCGCCGTTATTGCATTCCTCAGAGGCTGCACATTCGGTTAGGTCCGACAACTCCAGGCAACCGTCGCCGTCGGTATCTTCACACACCCGGTAACCGTTGCCATCGCAGGTCTGTCCGGCTGTCGGGCACTCGTCATCACAGATGGTCTCGTCACCGCCGGTGTCCTCGTCGGTTTGCCCTCCCTCGTCGGTGGGACCGGCATCGTGTTCCCCGTTCGACTCGATTGCGCACGCTGAGAAGAACGCCAGGCAAAAAAACGCGAGCGCCAACACCAGGTATCTTGCAACTTGTGATTTCAACTTGCCTCCTTCCTCGACACTCCTGCCGATACAGCTCGACAGATCTGCCTGCCGAGTTCGACAGATATTTGGCTTTATTTTTAATGAAGTCTATCGACTTACTGCACTAAATGCAATAGGGGATCATGAAACCCTCTATTGCATGTAACGCGGTACGTCAACCAGTCATTATTCCTGTAAAACCTGCTCGATGATGGCGATCAGCGCCGAGGGGTTGTAGTTGTCCCCCGCCTTGTAGCGGATGACCATATCGTCGTCCAGCACCATGGTCGTCGGGACCGAACCGATCCAGTACTTGTCCCTGAAGGGATTGGTTCCAGGATCGATGGTGGAGATAAATGTGTGGCCGTAATTGACTATTTCCCAACAAGTGAAGTCCAGCAATGCACTTACGCTGGTATTGGAGTTTTCGTCCTCGTAGATCACATTAATGATCTCGAAACCCT
>JBDGYW010000983.1:0-2871 GCA_039588935.1 Gemmatimonadota bacterium
GCAGGTTACTCCATACAAAGGAAAGATCATGCTTGTGCGAGTTGTTTTCGCGTCGACTGCGTTGATGTTGAGCGCGCAAACCGTGGCCGCGCAGACGTTGGAAGAAGGCGTGGCCCATCTTGAAGAACAAGTCGCGGAACTGTGGCGGGTGCACGAGGCGAGGCCGAATGAGGAAACGACGGTGCCGGCCGAGTTGGTTGGCAACGAGCACTTGAGATGGGGCTACCCGGGTGGGGACTGCACTGTTCTCGTTAACGATCACCTCATCACCTGCCACGACAAAGCGAAACGCGTTGCCGAGTGGGTCACGTATCACCTTATCGCCGAGAACCTCGCCGGTGATGCGGAACGGAGTGACGACTTCCGTCCCGATCCGGAACTGCCTGAAGGTGAGCGAGCTGAACTTTCGGATTATGTGAACAGCGGCTACGACCGCGGGCATTTGGCGCCGGCGGCAGCATTCAAGCGCAGCGACGAGGCGATGTCACGGACGTTTGTGCTGTCGAACATGGCGCCCCAGACACCGAGTCTGAACAGACAGATGTGGCGGCTGCTCGAGGAGGATGTACGGGAGTTGGCGAGTGCGACGGGTTGCATCTGGGTGTTTGCCGGGTCGCTGTTTCTGGACGAGAATGGGTCGCTCATCCAGCCCACCACGTTCATCGGCGGGAACAGGGTGGCGGTGCCGACACATCTCTACGAGGTGATTCTGGCAGAGGCAGCCGCATCCGCGGCATATGCGGCATTGGGTCCCGGTGCCGTAGAGATGTTCGGGTTCGTGATAGCCAATCAGACCGAGCCCCTCGAAGGCGCCCCCGCCGACTATCTCGTGAGCGTGGATTCCGTCGAGGTGATCTCGGGGTTGGACTTCTTTTCGGCGTTGGCTGATTCGGTTGAGGATTCACTCGAAGCGGAAACCGCCGTCACGTGGCCAGTGGGTAATGCACAAACGAAAAGCCAGCAAGCTCATTGCCTCCCGGCTTTTCAGACGCAGCGACACTAGCTACGCGGTTTCCCAAATCAACTTCAATCTACTACACCTGGATTCCGCCCACAAGAAAGGTGGCCGCGGCCGTGCCGGCGGTGGGATTTGAACCCACAAGGGCTTTCGCCCAGAGATTTGGGAAACCTCCGCGTTTGCCATTTTCGCCACGCCGGCACTTGATCGGTTGCGAACCATGGCAAGCACAACGCCGAGACACGGGGCCTCACAAACGCTACCGAGCCGCGGTGTGAACATGGCACTCGGCATCATCCCGACCATCACCAAAACGTTGCGTCGTGGGCTCGTTTTCGCGCAGCCCTTGGTGAGCGTCATTTGGGGCCTCGATGCACGCTTGCTCGAGATGTTCGTGGATCCTTCGGCGTTTGAGACCCTCCCGCACGTCCAACAACGCCTGTTCACAGCGACCGGCATGCTCCTGACCGGAGCGGTACTCAGCGGCGGGTCTGACGCGCTGCATCAGTTGGTGTTGGTGTTTACGAACTTCTTTCAGAGTGCGGCGGGGAGGGTGAAGGGGACGGGGGCGGTTGCGGTGGGAGGGGAGTAGGGCACATCTGCGTTCTCATCGACCGGCGGAAGCCGGTTTTGGAACGTTCCTCAGGTGGGTGGTTTGGGCTTACGGTAACGTCCTGAATGGGGTGTACCTGCGGTGGCCTTCGGCCGTCCTCGGTATGCTACGCAACAGGGGGTCGTGGGTGAAGAACCTACGCTCGCCTGCGGTGATGCTCGGTGTGCTTCGCAACAAATCCCACCGTCCCGATTGCTAAGCTCTGATCTGACGACAACTTGTCGGATCGGGGCTTTTTGTTGCGAAAGATGGGGGTCTGTTTGGGAGTCTGTTTCTCAGCGAGATCGTAATCGCTGGAGTCGTGAAGCTCGCCTATCCTTGATTTCTGCTGCATCTTATCCCCGATGAGTGACCAGCTCGAGCGTCTGAAGACGGCGTTGGCCTCCCGCTACACCATCGAGCGGGAACTCGGCGCTGGCGGCATGGCGACGGTGTATCTAGCTCAGGATCTCAAACATGAGCGCCAGGTCGCAGTCAAGGTCTTCCGCCCCGAACTTGCCGCCGCACTTGGCACGGAGCGGTTCTTCCGTGAGATCAAGATCACGGCGAACCTGAGTCACCCCCACATTCTCCCCCTCCTTGATTCCGGTGAAGCAGACGGCTTCGTGTACTACGTGATGCCGCTGGTCGAAGGTGATTCTCTTCGTAACAAGATCGACCGCGAGAAGCAGCTCTCCGTAGAAGAAGCACTGAAGGTCACAAGTCAGGTTGCAGGCGCGCTCTCATATGCCCACTCACATGACATCGTCCACCGCGATATCAAGCCCGAGAACATCTTGTTCCAAGCGGGCGAAGTCGTGGTTGCTGATTTCGGGATAGCGTTGGCAGTGGACTCGGCGGGTGGCACACGTCTTACGGAGACGGGTTTCTCGCTGGGCACACCTGCGTACATGAGTCCCGAGCAGGTGAGCGGCGAGTCGGAGATAGACGGCCGCAGCGACATCTATGCGTTGGCTTGTGTGCTGTATGAGATGCTGGCAGGCGATCCGCCGTTCGTTGCATCAAGTACACGCGCTGTGCTGGCAAAGCACATGACCGATCCGGCTCCACCGATAACGACGGTGCGGTCGAGTGTGTCGCGCCCCGTTGCATTCGCTCTTAGCAAGGCGCTCGGCAAGGCACCAGCTGATCGATTTGATTCGGCGAAAGAGTTCTCCGATGCTCTCTTCGCCGCCGAGGAGGCAACCGAGGAAGAGACGAAGTCGATCGTCGTTCTGCCTTTCGAGAATCTGAGCCCAGATCCTGATCAAGAGTACTTCAGTGACGGCCTTACAGAGGAAGTCATATCGGATCTCTCGAT
>JBDGYW010000984.1:0-2870 GCA_039588935.1 Gemmatimonadota bacterium
GGCATCTCGCCCTTGAGGATGAAGATTGCCAGCACGTCCGAGAATTCACGCTCGCTGTATGGCTTGACGTATTTGCCGTCGACCTCAACCGCTTCGGGGTCGTCAGGCTTGCATGGTATCAGAATTGGCTGGCCTCGATAGAACTTGACACGCCTGACACCATCCTTTGCTCGCCGGACGACTTCCGCCTCAAGAGATTTCGATCCCACCTCTTTCGCCAGCTCGAAGGCTTCCACAAAGTGCTCATCGTTCTGGAGCCAAGCGTAGTGAGTGTGCCTCTCGATCTTCGCCAGCTCTGCGGAAAACGTCACGTTGAAGGTGTCCGCGTAGGCTCGTAGGAACGCTCTTTTTTTCGGATGTCTAATTCCGTTGAGGTACTTGGGTTCTGCTTTGCCGTTGGTTTTCGCCATCAATCAAACGCCTCACCCGGTAACGGAGTATCGTTCTCGAAGTCCCCGACGATCACGTTGCCGCCGATCAATCGTGCTGTCACCTCACGCAAGAGTGGACCGCCTGAGTTGTCCGCTACGTAGATGTCTGCCTCTCTCGGGAGGGATTCCAGCTGTTCGAGGAGATCGCCTACGGTCATCAATTTCACCGTAAGTTGTAGGTCATGACGGCGTTCATGTTGAGATGCTCCCCATCTCAACGATACTACAATCCAAGCAAGCTACGCAAGCTATGCCGAATTGCTTCTGGCCACGGGTGGCCGGGTCGCAAATGCTCCAAAACTATTGTACCCAAAAGGATTCCGTTCAGGCCGCCTGTCACGACGAGGAACATGACAGCCACAAGATTTAGTTGGGTTTGTTTCTTGTCAACTCGCTTCTGTCTGGTTCGAGTTCTGACGTTCACTGATTCCATCGTGGGTGTTCTCCGCAGACGTGTTCTGGTGGGACGGGTGGGTGTACTCCGACAAACTGTATCCCCTGCTGTGGCCCTGCGCCGGCTACGACCGACTGGGTACGGACTGTCAATGATACGACCGTGGGGGGCGATCGCCTGCACTGCAACGCCTGAGCCCCGAGGTTGGGAACGTTGGTCTCTGCCGGGAAACAGTACGGGCAATCTGAGCAGCTGGGTTGCTGTTGCTCTGGCTCCGCGTGCTCTAGGTTGGCCATTACGTTTTCTCCGTTCCGTACAACGTAAACGTCAACGCTGTATTTGCTTCAGCCAGAATCCGAATCGTTCCGGAGGCAGTGTTCATGTAGATCCCTCCGATCACGAGTACCCCACGCGCTGGAACGACAGCCTGAGACAAAATTGCTACTGCATCCGTGTTGTCTGTTCCGTTATCGTCGTTCCAGACGCTGGCGTATCTATCCGTATCGGTCGTATTGACGATTCGCAGCTGCGCCGAAACTTCTCCACTCCTGGTGTACAGCGTCGCAGCAGACGTCGTCCCCACTGCTTGTGCTAGCTGCTTTCTGGTCGTAGCCATTTTGGATGTTCCCTTATGATTCCTGGGATCGGCTGCCCCATTGCGACGAGAACCGCAAACCTATGCCGTCCTCTGATTAGCAGCAACTCCCCGTCTTCATCTCTCAGCAATTCGATCGGGTCGGTATCGTCGTGGCGGTATCCATCCCTGGCGATACTTTCCGTCAGTCGGCACAGTTTCGCCATTGTGCCTTTGGTGTTATGCTCTCTGAACGCAGCGCTCGGTTCTTCGTTGCCAACGTTCTCAATCCAAATCTGAAGCCGCCAGTCTCTTAACACGATTGAGTCAATCAGCACTTGGCCTGCGTCTCTCAAATCATCCAGTGTTTTAGGCACTGTTGTTAATCCGTTCAATAAAAATGAGGTCCACATATTTCGGCAAGTGGCTCGCCTCAACAGCGTACCCGTCTGCCGTATGACTCAACTCCGACTGACCATCGACTAGGACATCAGTATACGCCGAATGAAACAGTGGCCCCCACGGCTTAGCCGTGCTAGAGCAGTCCGTCGTGACAAGTGCCCCATCCACCTGTCCCATTGGCCCCCTGGTGCATTCCTCCGTCCCGTACCAGCTTTCAGTCGCCCCACTCAGCGTACCTGTCACCACAGTATGCATCTCGTGGTTATGAATCAACTGTTCTACACTATGCGGCCCCACGTCCGTAACCGCCGCGTGGTCATGTTCCAAATCTGCTGCTGCATGCGGATCAACTTCAACAAACAGAAAATGCGTGTGCGTGTCGTGGCCACCTTTTGCGCCTGCAACTGCCGCCGCTCGAATGAATCGACCAGTCAAATTGATTTCTGTTCCACCATTCGCTACTGAATTCGCCGTTCCGTTGGCAATCGCCCAGCCCGGAGGAATCGCGGCCGACCCCAGCGCCCACATCTTCACCGTGCCGATCTTGTCGTCGAGGTAGTCGGAGACGCAAACGTACTCGCCGTCCATCCCGAGACGGTACGCCACGACGTCGTTGTCTACCACGTTGGGGTCTCGCTCAGCAGCGCGAATCAGGTAAACCCGATGCTCCTGGTCTGTCGCCTCGTTGGACCCGATGGCGTCGTCGCACGGGTGAACGTCGACGTGGTCGACGCCTCCAGACCCGACAACCGTGTCCTGCGTCCAATTTTCCAGGGCCTTGCCGTAGTGGGTCTCAGCGTCGCGTTCGGCGAGGTAGAGCCGCCGCTCAGCGCCGCCGGTCGGGGTGAACTCCTGGCCCGAATCGTAGGCCAAGTGTTTCTGCCCCGCTGTCATGTAGTAAGGGTCCGCCGCGTTTGTCGGGCCGATCAATCCGAACCACACAGGACTCTCGGTCGTTAGAGTTCCACCACCCCCGCACAGCCCGCCAGCGGTCGCCGTGGGCGTGATCAGCTTCGCGTCCCACACACACAGTGAGGTGGTTCCGTCGAGCTGTGCCGCTTCTCCGCTG
>JBDGYW010000985.1:0-2870 GCA_039588935.1 Gemmatimonadota bacterium
CTGCAGGCGGGCCAGGAGCAGCGTGAAGAGGAGTTGAGCCGGTTTCGCGCAATCATGAACCATTCAGGTGAAGCGATCTTCATAACAGATGCTCACACTGGCCGGTTTGTGGACGTGAACGAGACGGCGTGCCGCTGGTTGGGATTCAGTCGAGAGAGGTTGCTTGAAATGCGCGTGGGTGATCTTGACCTCGAGTTCCCGCTCGAGAGCAGCGACGGTGTTTTCGACCATGTCGTAGAAACCCGCGACGCAAGTCGTCCCAAAGCATTCGTTCGCGGTTCGCATCGCCGACGGAACGGCACGTCGTTCCCAGTGGAGGTGGCCCTATCTCAGCGGCGTTTTGGCGATCGCGACTTTCTGCTCGTCGTTGCCAGAGACGTCAAGCAACGGTGCTGTACGGAGCAGACTTTCTTGGAAGGTGAAAACGAACGTCGCGGACTGTTCGCCATATCACGTGATGCAGGCTACTGTTCCGCTCGTGACGGTACCGTGTCCGAGGTCAACGACAGCGCTCTCGATCTCTTCGGCTATACGCGGGATGAATTCCTGGGGCTCGAGGCGAGGAGACTGTACTGTCATCCAGAGCACATTCGCGCTTTCCAGCGCGCCGTAGAGGAAGACGGATCGGTCAAGAACTTGCACGCCGAATTCCAGACAAAGACTGGGCAGTCGTTCCGAGGATTTCTCGGCGCAACAGTGAGATACGATTCTGACGGCATCGTTCAAGGCTACCAGTGTTTCGTCTCTCCGGTCGGTGAAACAGCCTCATTGCCTTCGCGTGCCGCGGCAGCAGACACGCCTCCCGAGACGCACGGCACGGACACCGCCAAAGATGAACCTGCGAGCGACATGCTGTCGACGGACCCAGGTGCGTTCGAGAGAGACGCCGAGCGGGCAACGAGGGAGATAGAAAAGGCAAGGTCGGAAGCCGCAACGGCAAGGGCGGATGTCGAGCAGGCCGTGTCGCAGGCGGCAAAATCGAAGTTGGATGCTGAGGAAGCGACAAGGCGGGCCTATGCGCTGGAGAGAGAAGCCGAGCAGGCAAAGAGAGAGATAGAGAAGGCAAGGTCGGAAGCCGCAGAGGCCAGGTTGGAAGCCGAGCACGGTATGACGGAAGCAGCCAAGGCAAAGCTGGATACAAAGGAGGAGAAAGAACGGGCCGATGCGCTGCAGATAGAAGCCGAGCAGGCAAAGAGAGAGATAGAGAAGGCAAGGTCGGAAACCATAGAAACGAAACTGAGGGTGGAGGAGGCTACGAGGCGGGCTGCACGAGCAGAGGCGGAGGCTGAGGCAGCGCAGTCGAAGATCGAGAAGGCACAGCTGGAAGTAGCCAGGGCAAAGATGGATGCCGAACAGGCGAGGTCGGAAGCAGCAAACGCGAAGTTGGAAGCGGATGAGGCGAAAGAACGGGTTCAGCAGTTGACGCGTGAAGCTGAGTCTACGATGTCGGAGACCCGGAAGGCGGTGAGCGAGGCCGCGGACGCATGGGCCAGTTTGGAGCGAGCTGAGCGAGAGGTTCTTGCGTCAGGGTCGGCGACTCGTGCAGCGGCATCGGATCCCATTGTAAGACACACTGGGCACGGCACCCAAGTTCATGTGAAACGACGACCGACGGCAGATACGCTCCCGACAGGAGAAGGGGGGCCACCGGTTTTGGCAGTGCCAGCGGTCAGACATCGGCGCAAGAAGGAACCATCGCTGCGGCCGGGGCGGCGCAAGAGGCCCGCGGTCTGGCTAGCGGTGGCAGCAAAAGCGGTTGCCGGCCTGTTTGCTCTGCCGAGCGCCGAAGGCCGCACAGGGAACCGGCACCCGTGACCGCACTCCATTCGTTGAAAGAGCGGGCACGTAGGAGACGATGATTCCGCGCTTCGCCAGGAGTTCCTCGACGTCGCGGAAGCTCAGGGAAGATCGATGGTACAGCCAGACACTGTGGCTGATGATTTCATGAGGGGACCGGTAGCCGCGGTAGTCGTTCGTATTCGTTTCATCCGCGAAGTCTCACCTGCACCAGCTCAAGTTGACAATACCCCTACATAGATTCGATTCCGTAGGCTCTCATCTTTTGCAGAAGCGTCCAGCGACTCACGCCGAGTTCCTCGGCCATGTGGGTCTTGTTGCCTTTGCGTTTCTCGTAAGCACTCTGGATCATGTCGCGTTCCAACGATTCGACGGCGCTCTTGAGTCGCCCGTATTTCTGCCGTGGCAGCACTACACCGCCAGCGATCTTTTCGGAGAGCGCTTCGGCACCGATCTCTTCGCCCGGCGGAGTAAGTACGAGCGCCCGCTGAATCTCGTTGGCGAGTTCTCGAACGTTGCCAGGCCATTCGTAAGCTGCGAGAGCGTTTATGGCCTCGTCCGTGAAACCGTGGCAGTCTTGCCCGAAGGCGCGCGAATACATGTCTAGGAAATGCCCCGCGAGCAAGGCAATGTCGCCTCGACGTTCTCTGAGGGGCGGTAAGGCGACGGGAAAGACGGAAAGGCGGTAGTAGAGGTCCTCACGAAACCTTCCCGCCTGGGTTTCTGCTGCCAGGTCCTTATTGCAGGCAGCGATAACGCGCACATCGATCTTTCTGGGCTCGTTCTCGCCCACCCGGGTCACTTCGCCTTCTTGCAGGACTCGCAGGAGCTTCACCTGCATTGCAGCGCTCGTTTCTCCAACCTCATCGAGAAAGACCGTTCCTCCGTCGGCACTCTCGAAGAGTCCGGCCCTGTCCTCGATGGCTCCCGAAAACGACCCCTTCTTGTGGCCGAAGAGCTCGCTTTCGAGCAGAGTTTCTGTCAGCGCTCCGCAGTTGGCGGCGACGAACCTGCCTCGGCGGCGTGGCCCCTCGTTGTGTATGAACCGAGCGACCGCTTCCTTCCCGGTTCCC
>JBDGYW010000986.1:0-2869 GCA_039588935.1 Gemmatimonadota bacterium
GGCGATGCCTTTCGCCTCTTCCTCGTTCGTCCCCACGAGCTGCTGCCACAAAGACGCGCTACCACCGAGATCGTGGGATGAATTGATGGCAGTGAGGAATTGAACTCGGGCCGTATCGGGTGGAGCGGGATACAGAACGGGCTCAAATGACAGGGTCGATTGTGAGGCACACGCAAGCCCGCCTCCACACGTTAGGATCACAAGCACGCAGGCGCGGATTCTGGCAATCATCGACATGACGACACCACCCTCCCTCAAATGGCAAAGGGGAAGCGACCTCCGTGAAGCCGCTTCCCCGACAGTGCCTCCGTCACAGCACTACTTGCTGTGGCAGACCGTGCAAATCGACGCCTCCGACATACGAAGGAACTTCGTCGCGCTTGCACCCGTGTAATCATGCGGGTTGTGGCAAGACCCGCATTCGACCTGATCCATCCCGCTGCCGTACAGTGGGAGAGAATCCGTCGCCGTGCCGGCCCATCCGGCGGTGAGCCGCGTATTGAACTCGGCACTGCCGGCGTTGTACTCGATGGTGATTGGGTGGTCCTGCGTGAGATTCGTCCCCAAGCTGGCGGTTCCCGAAATCGTGGCGCTTCCGCTGGCTCCACCGTACGAGTCCACCGCAGTCAAACCGTCATGGCAACTCAGACATGCCAGGGATACGTTGCCCGGACCGGCCGGCTTGGCGGCGTCCATTGTCGGGCTATCGTACATCGTGAAACTTTCACCACTGGTGTCGTGCCCCCAGAGTGGCGCCGTGTTGTTGGTTGCGTGGGGTACGTGACACACGATGCACTGGCCGGCAGCCGCTGTGTAGACTGTTTGGGTCGCATTGCTGGTGAAATCGTGTGGCGAACCGGTCAGGCTTTGCGCCGAAACAGCAACAAACGGATAGACCAACAGCAACAGGGCGAAGCCCATAACCCCTGTAGACTTTCTCATCATTTGCCTCCTCAGACGTTCTGGAACTTGCCCAGTGGCTGCGTGGGCCCAACGAAAATCGGAAAGTGTCATTGTTTCGTACACCTACCATTACGTGGCCATCATAAGGGTAGTATCATGAACACTTGGTGAACGTTGAGTGAATTTGTTCCCCGTGATCGACGTCACTATGTGAGCACTAACCTACGTCACAACAAATGTTTACGCCGATTGTGACACGCATCACAAAGTATGAATGTGACATATCTCACGTGGTATACTTTCAGTGATGCTTCACGGTTGCTTCATGATGTTTGCATCAAGACTATGATGTGATAGCGCGAATCATGCAGTTGACGTCTTCACGAGATGCCACCGTGTTGCGAGTGGCTGCGGCCTGTGTTGCGGTCGCAGGTTGCAGCACGGCGGCGTCCGTGATCTTCGACGCACCTCAGAGGCCCCAGGACGCGACCCCGCAGCCGGCCCGAGCGGAGGGTGTCGAGGCGGCACTTCCGGCCGATACCATACGCCCGCCGGCCGAGCTGACACTCGATACCGGTGCGGTGTTGCGCCTCTTGCCTCGGGATGCCGGAGGGCACATCGATTGGGTCGGTGCGTTGCGTGAGGGCGTTATCGACCCACGGCGGAGTCTACCCGGTCAACCATCACCCCCGGTGTTGGACGGATTCCGGTTTGATTTCAAGCTGGAGGGTCCCGCACCGATGTTCGATGCGGCCTTCCCCCACTCCTCGCACGTCGAGTGGCTTTCCTGTGAGAGTTGTCACGGGCGCATCTTCGAGTACCGCAACGCCACTATCACCATGGAGGCGGTGAACAAGGGCGAGGCATGTGGAGTGTGCCATCGTACGGTGGCGTTTCCTGCGACTGCTTGCTACCGCTGCCACGAAGCGATGCCACCCTCGGGTACCCAATCTCCTCAGCTCATGACGGACATCACGCTCACGCGGCGCGCCGACACCTCGAGTGCGGCAGCCGAGCGAACCGGTGATTATCCACCTGCCAGATTTGCCCACTGGGTTCACCGAATTCGGTACCGGTGTTCGGCGTGCCACCCATCGCTCTTTGAAGCACGCGCCGGTGCCAGCGAGCTCACGATGGCGGATTTGAACGCGGGGCGCGCATGCGGTGCCTGCCACAACGGCGAAACGGCTTTCGGGGTGCTGTCCTGCGGACGGTGTCACGTACCGCCGGAGCCGGGGTAGGGTCGGATCCATGAGCGGACGGCGAATCCTCTTCGGCATTCTCGCATGCGTCTTTCCCTGTGCGGCCGCAGCCCAGAGTGTCACGATACGGAAGGCGGCGGGGAACGAGATCGGATTCCAGTTCGCGCAGACTCGGTTTGGTGCTCAAGTTGGGGGTGGGGCAAGACAACAGAGTTATCATGAGTGGTTGCGGTTGGGGTTTGAGGGCGTGGTGATCGATCCCAGCATCATTGACTTCCGATTCACGCTCCGCCCTGCGTTGAATCAAGTGCAGCAGAGCAGGCCCAACGACCTTCCGGACCGCAGTCAGGCGGCCTTGGGCGTTGATTTGGACGTTGGCGTGTTCCGCAGTGGTGTGTTGTCCGCGACCTTGAACTGGTCGCAAACAAGCGGCAACGAGCGGAGCAGCATCGGATCGGAGATTGAATCGCGATCCAGCAACTTGGGAGCGGCGCTCTGGTTCCGGAACCCACTTCTCCCCGTACAGTTTGATCTTCGGAGGTCGACGCGTCGCCGCGTGTGGCTGGACGGTGCGCCGGAGACTTGGGAAGACATCGCCCTCGAGAGAATGCGATTGTCGGCAAAGAACCGAAAGACCAGCATCGTGCTCGAGCGGAACGAATCTACGGACCGATTCTCCGGACGGGTACTGACAACGAGCGTCGGAGAGGTGGCCCACTCGACAAAGTGGGGCAAAGGTAGTAGCTCGCGATCCACCATTCGAT
>JBDGYW010000987.1:0-2868 GCA_039588935.1 Gemmatimonadota bacterium
CTCTCAAGGTTGGTGGGTCTGTCAGTGCGTTCGGTAACGTGCAGGTGCCTGCCTTCTTGACGAACGCAGTGCAGCAGTTGAATGCCACTCAGTCGAGTCAGGCTGCGATGCAGGAAGGCTTTCGTCAGCAGTTGCTGGAAGCAGTGCTGGGCGGGAACTATCTTGCCGCCGAAGCTCTGCGTGCCTCAGCGGTGACGCCCGGCGCGTCGGTAGGGTTTGGTGGTGCAGTGCAGAATCCGCAGGTCGGCCAGGGGGCTGTCCTCCAGGGGCAGGCTGCCAAGACTCAAGCACAAGCAGTGTCAGATGTTCTGCAGCAGAAACCAACTGGACAGGAGTTTATACTAAAGAGTCAACTAGAGCGGCTTAACAAGCAGATCTCCGACGCTCCGTCAGGCTTTGGGTTTTTCGGCGGAGAGCAGAAGTCAGCTTTGACGAGTAAGAAGCTGCAGATCCAGCGAGAACTGGAGTCATTGCAAAAGTCTGGTCCGAAGGTCAACATCAATTTGAACAGCGGGTTTGTTCCGCGAAGTGGTCTAGGAGTTTAATATGGGACTCGAATCCGATCCAAGAGCAGGTGGAGTTAGGGTAAGCGCAAGCGACATCGTTTCCAAGCCCGGCGACCTGACGAAGAACGTCGACCGCATGGCGCAAATGTTTCGCCAGGGCAAGATCGACGCCAACGATATCCGCGAGCGTTTCGGTGCTCGCGGCATTGCAGAGGATCGTGCTGCTATCGCCAAGGCTGGGCTGGCTACCAAGCAAGTCGAGGAGTTGGGGGATCTGCAGATCGCCGCTCAAAAAGAGCAGCTGGATCCGGCGTTGATCGGACTGCAGAAGCAGGCTCAGGTCGGGTCGCTCGAGGAGCAGATCGCGACCAATGCGAACAAGAAGGTCACGCGAAAGATGCGGGACAAAGCTGATGTTGCTTTGGCCGCGCAGGCGTTGAACGACATCACTGGCGGGCTGCCCTCCGAGGCGGCGCGGCAGATGTCCCTGATGTATCCCAATGTCGTCAAGCCGCAGTTCGATAAGAACGGCGTCGTCCTTAATCAGGATGAAGTCAAAGCGCAGATCGGCCACGTTAAAACGCAGAAGCAATGGATCGACGCCATGCGCGATCTGGCCGACTCGACTGAGAGACAAGTTGTCGATCTGGAGAATGGTGGGAAACTACATCGAGTGGTCATCAAGGGAACTAACATTGCGCTCCCCCGGCACCAGCAGGAAGCCATCTGGGCAGCGCAACAGATGACGCCCGGCGGAGTGATCAAGGATCCTGACGTCGCGCAGGCTTTTCAACAGACCTTCGGACAGCCGGGCCAAGTTTCTGTTACGCCTGGAGTCCCGCCCGCGCAGCCGCAGGCACAGGCACCGTCGCCGCTGGCCCCAGGCTCAGTGTTGCCGCCTCCTGGCGAGCCTGTTCAGGTAACCGGTCCGCAGCTTACGCCTGAGGGAGATCTCATAGTCGGCTCTGGCAAAGGTGGGTCCACTCAGCGCCAGAAGTTGACTGATATTCAGTCTTTTGTCCAGAAGTCGCAGCCGATCAAAACGTATCAGCTGATGGCACCGTTCGCCGCGCAGGCTGCGACCATCACTCCCAAACTTCGTCCAGGCACCGGACAGTATATGTCTGAGTTCGACGAGCGGACCGGCAAAGCTCTGGACCATTCCCTGATCTTCAATTACATGAAGCTGGTCGACCCAACTTCAGTGGTGCGGGAAGGTGAGTTCAAGTATGCGACCGGCCTCAGCCCTTTCGATGATTTTCTCATCAACAAATCCAACATCAAGAACAAGTGGTTGAATCGTCAGATCATGACTGATTCCACCCGGCTGGCGATGTTGAATCGTATCAAGGATCTGACCTACGCAACAGCGGAGTCAGCCGTGAACGGACTCCTGCCGTTCGTCTCGCAAGCGGAACGGGCCGGACTTAGCGCCGAGCAGGCTATCGGAGCTGAGAACGCTGATCTCCTCAGGGCCTTCAAGAAAATGCCCGGCAAACCTACTGTGGTAAATCCGTTCCTGCAGGAGGCTATCGATTTCGTAGAAGGACAGGAGAACAGATCCAAAACAATCCCTAAGGTTGACGCCCAAGGTCGAGCGGATCCTAAACAGATCATCCGTATCTCTCCTGATGACGAGACTGCCATCCAGCGAGCGAAGCGGACGGGTGAGTCGTTCTGGATTAAAGGAGAGCCTCGGCCAAGACAGTTTAGATAATTATGCCCGACTTCATTCCGCCCCTACTTAAAAGACCGGAAGAGGAGGAAGTGCAACCTCAGACTCCTCCTGTTGCGACTACTCAGACACCAGCCGAAGCATTCCGCGAAGGGCTGTCAGACGAGGACCGTCAATTTCTGCCGGAACAGCTGCCGGAACCATTCGTCCCTGAAGCCCGTCCTGAGCCGGAGGCTATCCTTCCGCTAGGTAGTGCCGAGGAGACTCGACTGGTCGAGTCAGGAGTAGCGCCCGATGCTATCGCGACGCTGCGACAGGACCGAGCCGCTCTTTTCAATAAGCAGCGCGAGGACCGAAAGCGGGATCGAATCGACGAGCTGCTTCGTGAGTCTACTCCAATCTCAGTAGAGCAGTGGCAGGCTGAGCAGGAGACGGCGCAAGAGAAGTCGCTACTGGAGCACTCAGTTCCAATCGACCCACTCGAGATCTTCGACGACGATCAACTAGCGGAGGACGCTGACTTCGATATTAAGGGCTACGTCGCTGACGACACTAGCATTCTCCACGATAATAAGAAGATGGCTCGGTTGACGGAGATCTTCCGCAAGAGAAACATGCGGGAGATTACCGCTGGAGATGTCTGGGAAGGTGCGAAAGGGCTCCCGTTTAATGCCGGGAAACAGATCT
>JBDGYW010000988.1:0-2862 GCA_039588935.1 Gemmatimonadota bacterium
GGACTCCAAAACCCTCAGGAGTTTGACCTGCATGCCGGGGCTGGTCTCTCCCACCTCGTCCAGAAAGATCGTGCCGCCATGGGCGCGCTCGAACATCCCCGCCCTCCGGGAAACCGCGCCGGTAAATGCCCCCCGCTCGTGCCCGAACAGTTCGCTCTCTAACACACCTTCAGCGACCGCTCCGCAGTTGATCGCCTCGAACGCCTTCTCGCTTCGGCGGCTCGCAAAGTGTACAGCGCGCGCCATAACGTCTTTCCCGGTACCGCTCTCTCCCTCGATGAGAATCGGGACTTCGGTCGGCGCCACCTGCAGGATCGCCTCGACGACCTCCTCCATTTCCGCCGATCGCCCCACGATTCCGCCGTCCGCTTTGAGTTGCACCAAACGTATCCGGTGCTTGAGCGCCACGCGTAACATCCCCTCATCGACGGGTCTTACGTAGTACTGGTCCACACCGTCCCCGCGCTCACTCACCAACACCTCTTCCGACTTCGGACCGCCGACAACGGTAACGTCGACGCCCGGAGAGGTCTTTCGCGCTTTCCGGACGTGGGACACGTATCCGGTACCGGTCACCGCTTCGTCGATCAGAATGAGAGCGGTCAGATGGGTCAACGTCGCAAACAGTTCCGACGGCTGATCCGCCACTTCGATGCGCCACGCTTCGTCTGTCTCCAGCGACTCGACAATCTGGCGCACCTCCGGATCGTTGGTCAGCGCAAGCATATGTAGCTGTTTAGATATCAAGTGGTTTCACCCCCACCCAATCTACGACCGGCATGACATTGTGTCAATCCCCTTCTAATTCCGAATATCTCGATCGTGGTCGGATGCGGCGGATTCCGGGGCGCTCGGGTGGAGGATAGAACAGGTGGGAGGTCAACCGTTGGCGACTGAGGTGTCCGACGGCTGCTTTTTGGCGGAAGATTTGCCGTCCGCCTTCTTACCGCGGGCGTCGCGCAGCTCAGAGGACAACCGGTTGATCGAGATCGTCTTCGTGTACTGGCGGATCCGGCCCTTGAGACGCAAAACCGCTTTGGTGTGATTCTGACACACTCGTGACTCCGAAATGCCGAGGATCTCTCCGATTTCCTTGAGGGTAAGCTCTTCGTAATAGTACAGGTTCAGAACCGTCCGCTCCTTGTCGGGGAGCAGTCTTGTGAGCGCAACTCGTCAAGCATCGCCCCGCGAATTCTGGGTATCGCATACGTCTCGAACTTGATGTTTCTAGTCGGGTCGAATTTGTCCAATGCCTGCAGCAGTCCGAGGAGTCCAGCACCGAAGAGGTCCTCGACCTCGACAAACGTGGGAAGACCGATGGCCAACCGTCCGGCGACGTACTTGACCAGGCTCAGTTACTGTAACACCAACGCCTCACGCGTTCTTTCGTCGCGCTGGCGCGTAAACTTCTCCCAGAGCTGGTCGAGGTCTTCTTTGTTCGGTTTCGTCGACTGGATGTCTGGCCTCCGGCAGGCGATGTTGTCCGTCCTTGGAATCGGGTCCCGTGCTTTCGCCTTTTTCTGCCCGAACCATGCCTAAAGGCGTTGTCGGCCGAGAGGTTATAGATAGCCCCGTTCCGCGCGTTTCCGCATTGAATCTCGCGTTTGAGCCAGTCAATTTGTTCCCATCAAAGGGACAACATTTCACAGCAGTGGACAGCAGATCTCATGGCGAACCAGGGTTTGTTATATCGACTTGGGAATCAGCGAGCGTTGTGGAGAGAAAGGGCTTCTCCGCCGCCGGAGAAGCCCTTTCGCGGCACTGTCAGAAGGATGCGGACGACAGTTCTTCTGGGGTTCCTTGCAGGTGCTTCTTCGGTACGTTGTATTCGTTGAGTTTGTTCCTCAGCGTCCGTACACTGATATCCAGGGTCTCCGCCGACCGGGTACGGTTGTTCTTGTTGTCCTTGAGGCGGTTGAGAATCATCAGCTTCTCCATTCCCCGGATCGTCCCGAATCGGAACGCCTGTTCGACCCTGGAAAGTTGCTCCTCCCTCTCGTTCTCGAACTGGAAGTAATCGGCGTCGAGCCTCATGCCGCTGCGCAGTATCGCCGCACGTTCGATGACGTTTTGCAGCTGTCGCACATTTCCCTTCCAGTACGCGTTACACAGCTTCTCCACTGCACCTTCGGTAAGCACGATCGGTTCCGTACTGTTCTTCCTGGTGAACACCTCGATGAAATGGTTTATCAACAGCGGAATGTCCTCCCGGCGATCACGGAGCGGCGGGATTTCCAGCGGCACGACGTTCAAACGGTAAAAGAGGTCCTCACGAAAACGGCCCTTGCGGATCTCCTCCCTGAGGTTCCGGTTGGTTGTGGCGATGATACGAACGTCCACCGTCACCGGTTTCGCACCGCCCACCCTGTCGAATTCGCCTTCCTGTATGATCCGTAGCAGCTTGGCCTGTATCGTGTGTTCCATCTCTCCGATCTCATCGAGCAGGATGGTCCCGCCGTTGGCCAGTTCGAACTTACCCGGCTCTGCCTTGATCGCGCCGGTGTACGCTCCCTTCTCGTGTCCGAACAGTTCGTTTTCGAGGAGCGTAGAGGGAATCGATGCGCAATTTATCTTGATAAACGGCCTGTTGGCGCGGTCGCTCAAACGGTGAAGCTCGTGAGCCACAACCTCCTTGCCCACTCCACTTTCGCCCGTGAGCAGGATCGTCGCGCTCGTTTTGGCCACCAGTCTTATCTTTTCACGCACGTGTTGCAGTAGTATGGAATTACCCACGAGGTTTTTCACCTGTACGTGTTCCCCGAGCCGGAGCTGGAGCACACGGTTTTCTTTTTGCAGCGTGGTGAATTCGAACGCCTTGCCGACGGTATGTTTGAGCCGCTTGATCGTGAACGGCTTTTCGAT
>JBDGYW010000989.1:0-2860 GCA_039588935.1 Gemmatimonadota bacterium
CAGAAGACTGTCGCCGACTAGCTGGTAGTCGCCCGCAACGACAATTCCTGCCCCTGTCGCCTCGGCGAGTGCGCTTATCGGGTTTGCGCTCTCGGCCGAATTCGCATCGACTCGCACCTCCAACGTCGGCACTACGCTCACCAGACCAGTCTCCATAAGGCCAAGCGCTATCAAGTCCGCGGCCGCAAATCCGTGCGCGTCGAGTGTAGAATCGCCCGTCAAGTTCGCAAAAGGGGCAACTACGACTCTGCGAGCATCGAGCGTGGGGCTTCGGTTGGGAACCACGATCCAGGCCAATGCGGCGGTGAGGACCAGGAACACAGCTACAACCCAATACGGAGCGGTTCGCCTCGTAGCCGAGTCAGGGCCGGCGGGTCGCGCGAGCACAGAGTCTCGGGGTGTGCCAGGTACTTCACGCGGCAACAGGTATGCCTGTTTGCGATTGCGTACCGCGTCGACAAACGCCTTGGTCTCTGGCGCAGGTTCAAGCTCGTACTCATCGGCCAACCGCCGGGCGAATTTCTCATAGAAACCCACCGCCGCCGCCCGATCGCCCGCGTCGGCAATCGCCTCGATGAAGCGCTTGACTTCGCTCTCGTCCGTCGGCACCAGCGACAACGCCTTCTGTGCCGTGCGCTCCGCATCCACCAACCGTCGTGCCTCGAGGTGTCGGTGCGCCAGAGTCCACGCAGCTGCGGCGGCGAGTTCCTTCAGGCGCGTGCGTTCGTCTTCCATCCAGCGCTCGAACTGCGGCGATTCAGAGAGGTGAAATCCCGTGAGGAGATCACCGCGATACAGTTCGAGGGCTTTGACGTGATCGCTCCTTTCAACAGCGTTCACGAACGCCACAGCGTCACAGCTCACGAGCGCAGCATTCAGAGCGATCTCCTCATCGCCTCGCACCTCGAGAGCGTTCTCACCCAACTCTCGCCTCAGCCCATACAGCACCTGCCGAAGCGCATGCCGGGCATGTGCCTGGTCCAGATCGGGCCATAAGAGTGCAGCCACAGTGTCGCGCCGGTGGAATCCTCTGGGAGTGGCGGTCGCGAGAAAGGAGCACAACGCCACCCACTTCGGGCGGGAGAGAGGTGCGGGCAGTGGTGCGCCGTCAAACCCCGTGAGATCCAACGAACCAAGTATGCGGAACTCGATCATGGCAACACAGTCCCTCTTTGCAACGTCGACGACGAATGACGCAACAGGGACGGCGGGAGGACGCTCGGAACCTAGTGTCTCAAACTACGGGCGACAGTGCGGCGCTGCAACCTGAGAGCAAGCGGATCGGCGCCGGATTTCGTTCGGCGACACGCGAACTGAACACTAGATGCGGAGATATCATGAACAAGACTAGTCTGTGGCTGCGTTGGGTCGCGGCCAACGCACTTGCTGAGGTCGTCGCTTTGGGCATAGTCGGCATCGGGGCCACGATTGTCGTGGATCAGGCCGTGGCCAACCCGACACTCACGTCGATCGTGGTTGCTGGCATTGCGGTCTCCCTGTTCGGAGCCATCGCCGGCATCGTACTGGGCTGGGCGCAATGGGTCGTGCTGCGGGGCCGTCTACCAACCGTCCGGGCACGTAACTGGGTCGCGGCCACAACGATCGGAGGTGTCTTTTCATGGCTGCTTGCGATGGCCCCGAACACGGTGATTGGGCTCATGACCTACGACACAGGCTCACCACCCGAGTTCGGAACGGTCGCCATGCTCGCAATCGCCTTGGCGGCGGGAGCCGCCTCCGGAGTCGGGTTGAGCACACCGCAGTTCTTCGTGCTGCGTTCGCACGTGAAGAATGCAGGATGGTGGCTTCCTGCAAATGCGCTTGCGTGGATGATTGCGACGCCGCTGTTTCTCGCAGTAGTTGAGTCGTCGGCCCAGACTTCCTCGCTCCTAGTCGCACTAGTCGTCACGCTAGTTGCGGCGGGCATCGCTGGCGCGATAGCCGCGGCTATACATGGTGGGGTCCTGGTGTGGTTCTTGGTCGCACCCGCCCGCAACGATACGCTTCAAACGGAAGGTCAATGACGCACCGTGTGACATCATTCCTGTAGCGAGGTTCTCTTATGAGCGGCGCGATGCGAATACTCGGATTCTCCGTTGTAGTAGTAATCCTCCTGCTCACTGGGGTGATGGGTATCGTGGAGTCGGTGGACGATATTCCCAAGGCGGATACCCTGGGCAAGATGGTCTACACGATCTTTCTTGCGGTCTTCGGATGCTTGGGTTTAGGGGCTGGAGCGGCTGTGCTTGCACGACAGCCTTGGGCGAAAGCTCTTATCCTCGGATGGGCCGTCACCGTACTCGCGGCCGCCCTCATCTCACCTTTCGTGTGGCCGTGGGCAGGCGTAGTACCCACTCTGGGCGCGATCTCTTTGGCGTTCCTTATCACCAGCCTCACCTATTACGGGTGGAAGGCCGCCTCGAGATCTCGAGAGCAATGAGCACGGCTTCTGCAATCAGGATGGAAAACGAAAACATTCGGTTTGGTCGCGGGAGGCGCAGCACCCTTGGGGTTGTCAGAATCGGCTAGTGTTAGACGTTTTGATGTGGGCAGCAGAACAAGTTTACGCCTTCCTACCGTTAGAAAAGGAGTGAACCATGGCCAACCGCATACTCCTTCGAAGGCTCGCTTCGTGCCTCTTGGTGCCGGCTCTCGGAGGGTGCACGGCAACCTTCCAGACAACCCCGATCCAGCCGCTAGAGCGAGCAAGCGTCCTACACATCCACATCGCCAGCATCGAATCCAACGTCCTCGAGGACATCGCCCAAGAGATTTCGGATCTCGAAGTCGTGTTGGTCGACCGGTTCAGAGCTCTGGATGCCGTCTCACAGGTCACTCTGGGCGGCGCACCAGGAATTCA
>JBDGYW010000990.1:0-2855 GCA_039588935.1 Gemmatimonadota bacterium
CCACCGATTGTGGCCAGCACGAGCAGACCCCCAAGATGCTTTACCACTCGATACCGCCGATCCATCTGTACACCGTGCCTCTTGATTCCCATTATGCATTCCAACGCTGCGTCCTGCGAGCGATTCCGGGACGGTTCAGCGCCTCCTGATTGTTCGAATTTGATCGCCCTGAGTAATCCTATCGACCACGTCCATGCCTTGGTCTACCTGACCTATGACTGAATATGTCCCATTGAGGTGAGGCTGAGCACTGTGCGTGATGAAGAACTGGCTGCCCCCGGTGTCAGGCCCAGACAAGGCCATACCCACCGTTCCACGCCCGTAGCGCCGCCGACTATTCTCATCCCTCAACGAGAAGTCCGGACCTCCCCACCCATCCCCACGCGGGTCCCCATCTTGAATTACGAAGTTTGGTACCACTCTGTGCCAAAAACTGCCGTCAAAGTAATTCCTATCGGCCAATTGCAGCAGTGCATCTACTGTGATTGGCGCCTCAGCCGCAAACAAGGTCAGTGTTAAGTCGCCGTGTTCGGTCTCGATGACCAACTCGGGAAGTTCGCCCTCCTGTTCTGCAGGTAGGACTAGACGTCGCGCGATGTCCCGATAATCCTCTGGGTTACGTCCGGTTTCAATCGGAGCGACCGCCCCCCAGAGCGCTGCAGCTGCCGGAAAAGTGTCGTGTGCAGCCCGCCTCACAAGGTAGTCGTCACTCGTCGGATACCGGTCAAGGAAGCCTTCTTCTACCGCTATCCGTTCGGAAGGCACCTTTAGTGCAACCGTTCCAAGCGCCCTCACGATGGCGACACGAGCATCGCTGATACCGTCGCGCAAGCTCTGCTCGTATCCTAGCGTCAGCAACTCCGCATCTGCTCTGCGGGGCGCGCCCTGAATGTGACCTGCCGCCAACGCTCGCACAATCGGGTCCGAGTGAAGGATGAGTTCTCGCGCCAAGACATCTGCGAGCGACGAATCGACTCGCTCGAGAGCCGCAAAGGAGCGGCCCACAATCCGAGCGTCCGCGTCGCGCGCCAGGTCTAGCAGCCAAGACCGCGCGGTATCACCACCGACGATGCCGAGGGCTTCGATGCCCGCAGCGCGCATCAGCCATTCATCGCTGATAATCCACCCGGCGCAACGAACCAACGCCATATCGCGTGCGACTCGCGCGAGACCCAAAAGAGCTTGCCTTCGTTCGGCAAATGTGCCGCGATCGAGATTGTCGGTCAGCAAAACCTCAGCTTCCGCACCGCCCAACTGCCCCAGGGCCGACAGCGCTTGCACACGCCCGTTGGGATCGCTGTCCGAGAGTCCATTGGCGACCGCTGCTACTATGGCTGGGTTCTCGTAGGAGCCTAGAGTGCGTAAAGCACTGATCCGCACATGTGAGTCCCGATCCTCAACGAGTGAGACGATGCGGCCCGCTGTCCCATCGCGATCCAGTCCTGCCGAATCGGCGTAGTCAGCCGTCAACGCCCTTGCCGCAATGGCTCGAACAAGGTGATCGTCGTCTTCCAGTGCACGTATGAATGCGTTTGCCCCTGCCGGCGCTCGCAGACGTCCGAGGGAATAAAGTGCCGCAATACGGGCCGACCCCGCAGGCGATTCGGCATACTGCGCAAGCCGATTCACTGGCGCATGTTCTCCCAGCCTCCACGCTTCCACAAGCGCCCTGACAACAGTGGCCGGCAGTTCCTCCCCCGCAACGGCGCGTCCAACCCAGCGAACAAGGAGTTCTTCGAAGAAGGCCGACGCGTCGCCACTGTGGATTCGGGCGATGGCAGTCACCGCTTCCCTATGCATCGGCCCTTGCTCACCTGGGGCGGTGGCAAGCACCAGTTGGCGCAGCGGTGGCACCGCAGACCGATCTCCTAGCAGTCCAAGCGCGAAGGCCGCATCCTGTCGCACAACCATCGCTGGATCCTCCAAAAGCTCCAAGAGCATCGGAGTGCCAGTCGAGTCTCCGATACGCCCAACGGCGAGTGCTGCCCGGCGGCGTACCATAGGCTCAGGATGATTCGCGGCCGCTCCCAACACACCTACATCCAACAACCGAGCATCCTCGACCGCCAGAACCCCAGCAATGACGTCTACGATCGCCTGATCCTGAGCGACCGCGACCGAAGGGATCGCAATCGTCGTGTGCAGGCTACAGACGCACAGGATCGGGAACCACAACGAGTGCCTGGCGGACAAACTCTGGAATTGTCGTGCGCTCATGGTTGGGACCTAATGCCATCAGTGATGTTTGCGCTGTGGCGAGCAGGCGGCCGTCGGCGATCCGCTCCACCGCGTATCCGAAGATAACTCTTCGACTGGAGACCTCGCGGACCCAACACCGCACCCTCAGTAGATCATCGTAGCGAGCGGCAACCCTGTAACGGAGCCGAGCATCGACCACAGGAAGCAGCAGGCCGCTTTCTTCGAGGTCTCGGTATCCTACACCAAGCGCACGCATATGATCGGTTCGAGCTTGCTCGCACCACACGAGATAGTTGGAGTGATGGGCATATCCCATCTGGTCGGTCTCAGCATAACGCACACGAAGCTCTGTTGTGCTCGGGCCGGCGTGGGTCATGGCGCGCTTCGCCAGATTCCGAGTGCCTTCGCGCGGTCCCTGGCCGCCGGTGTAACGAGGTACTCACGGCAATCCTGAAGGATCTCACCCTTGGCGGCGACGTTGTTGACCTCTCGCTCGGTGATGAGCTGTCGCCCAGCTTTCTCCGGTTCTTGTTGCCCAGGGTGCTCGCCGCCCTTCCCGGCGATCATCACGGCGGCACCGTTTGTCACACCGAACGCATGGGCTTCGTCCGTATCGATGTGGAGTTCGGTCGCATGCCTTTCTCCGGCCCGCACCA
>JBDGYW010000991.1:0-4216 GCA_039588935.1 Gemmatimonadota bacterium
CACTCCGTGACGCCATCAGGAACGCTATGGAAAAGGAGACACAAGCCCGATGACTGACGCCAAACCAGCCGTCGCCACCCCGCCTCACGAGACGCGCATGAACAAGCTGGAGGGCCGATACGCTCTCTATCTGCGGATGCAGAGAGATGTGGGGCAGATCGAGTCGTTCGAGTTCGAGGCCATCAAGCTACGCCTCGCCGAGAAGACCTTCTATACGCCGGACTTCCTGGTGGTGTTGCCTAACGGTGAACTGGAGTGTCACGAGGTCAAGGGATTTCTCCGCGATGACGCTGCGGTGAAAATCAAGGTTGCCGCCGCGAAATTTCCGTTTCGATTTCTGATGATCTTCGAAGACAGACAGAAAGGTGGATGGCGGATTGTCGAATACTGAAATTGCTCGGTGCATCGACGAACAGCGCAAGTGTGCCGACTACCTGGCCGGTCATATGGATCCCGCGAAGGTCGCAATGTACGGCGATCAGGACGCGGCCGGCGCGATGCGGGGCGCGGAGGATTGGTTGATGGAGGAGTGCATTTTGCGTTCAAGAGATAACGATTACGCAGCTTTTCTGGTCGGCAAGATCGTATCAGCACCCGCTGCCGGTCCCGTAGTGCGCCCCGATGACATCCACGAGATGCTGTTTCCGTTTCAGCGTGACCTAACACGCTGGAGCATCAGGAAGGGGCGGGCCGCAATTTTCGCAGATACCGGACTTGGCAAGACGTTCATGCAGGCGGAATGGGCGCGGTTGGTGACAAGCGGTAATACTCTGATTGTCGCGCCGTTGTCTGTGGCCCGTCAGACCGTGAGAGAGTGTCGGAAGATCGGCCTGGGAATCGTCTATTCAAGGGCTGGCGAAGTCCACCCGCTCACTATTACGAACTACGAGATGATCGATCAGTTCGACGCTGCTAAGTTTGACGCTGTTGTTCTCGATGAGTCAAGTATTCTGAAAAGCCTGAACGGCAAGACGAGAGAGCGGCTGATTGCAATGTTCTCTCAGACCCGGTTCCGGCTGTGCTGCACGGCCACGCCGGCGCCGAACGATATAGCGGAGATCGCTAACCATGCAGAATTCTTAGGCATCATGTCGCGGAACAATATGCTCGCGACGTTCTTTGTTCACGATGACGACGGCTGGCGACTAAAGCGGCACGCGCACCAAGCATTCTATCGGTGGCTCGCATCGTGGGGGATGAGCATCCGCAAGCCATCAGACCTTGGCTACGATGACGACGGATACAATCTACCTCCGCTCAACATCATCCCGCAGTTCGTAGACACTGACGCGAAGCCTGATGGGAAGTTGTTTTTCACTGGACTGAAGGGGATTACCGAAAGGTCAGAAATCCGCAAGAAAACTCTCGACGACAGAGTTCTGGCGACGGCTGATATGGTCAATGACTCTGATGATCAGTGGATAATCTGGTGTGGTTTGAACGATGAGGCAAAAGCGGTCTGCAATCACATTCCAGACGCCGTTGAAGTCAGCGGAAACATGGCCACTGATGATAAGGCCGGGAGGATAGAGCGGTTCCAGGATGGTGCTATCCGAGTATTGGTGACCAAGCCAAAGATTGCAGGATTCGGGCTGAACTTCCAGAACTGCCACAATATGGCATTCGTGGGGCTATCAGACTCATGGGAATCATACTACCAGTGTATCCGACGTTGCTACAGATTCGGCCAGGTGAGTCCCGTGGACGCTCATATCATCCTGTCGGACATTGAACAACCGATATTCACAAACGTGATGCGGAAAGAAAGGGAAGCCCATAAGATGTCTGACGAACTGATCGAGAACATTCAGGAATTCGAGAAAGAAGAAATTGGTGGATCTGAACACGATTTCACCTACGCAACCGGGGAGGCATCCGGTGATGCGTGGGACCTCAAGCTCGGCGATAGCGTCGAACGAATTCGAGAGGTGGCTGATTCATCGGTTGGGCTGTCCGTATTCTCACCGCCATTCATGAGCCTATACACGTACTCCCCAACCGAGAGAGACATCGGCAACTCGAAGGACGAAGCCGAGTTCTTCGGGCACTTCGGATATCTGATCGACGAACTGCTCCGAATCACGCAGGACGGTCGGAACTGCTGCGTTCACGTCTCGCAGGTTCCAGCCATGCTGGTGCGCGATGGCTGGATCGGCATGAAGGACTTCAGAGGGAAGACGATCAATGCGTTTGTTGATCGCGGGTGGATTTATCACGGGGAGGTGTGCATCGACAAAGACCCGCAGGCGCAGGCAATCCGCACAAAGTCCAAGTCCCTCATGTTCACCCAACTGAAGAAAGATTCCTCATGGCTCCGGCCGGCACTGGCAGACTTTATTCTCGTCTTCCGGAAGCCCGGTACCAATGCGGCGCCGATCAAGCCGGACATCACAAATGAGGATTGGATTGAATGGGCGCGGCCGATTTGGTATGGCATCTCCGAAACAGAGACCCTGAACGTCGCAGAAGGACGTGATCAGAAGGATGAGCGTCATATCTGCCCGTTGCAACTTGGGACGATTGAGCGGTGTATCAGGCTGTGGAGCAATCCGGGCGACCTGGTATGCTCTCCATTCGCCGGCATCGGATCGGAAGGGTATCAGGCTATCAAGTTCAATCGGAGATTTTGGGGCTGCGAGCTTAAACAGTCCTACTTCAGTGCAGCCGTCAAGAATCTCAAGCGGGCTGAGTCCGCACAATCCCAGCCGAGCCTATTCACGGGAGCCAGCCATGCCACCTGAACCACCTCCCCCTATCTGCCCCGAGTGCGGCGAGTGGACGTCCCAGTGCACGTGCAATTACACTTGCACTTTCTGCGGACCGCGGCGGGTGTGCACTTGCGATCCGGATTATAGGATGAACAGATTCCGCGCTTGCCGTTCAACGAGAAGCAGTGCCAGGAGTGCTGGGAGGATGAGTGCGCGGAGGCGTGGTGGAGGATGGTTGAGAAGCACGTCGCGCGGATGAAGGGGGCGGAGTGAACGAGTTTCTATTTGACGTTGGACCGCGTGTTCTATCTGACTGCCTATCGGACCGCTTTATCGTGCCGCCGTTTTCCGTGCTGGACGCGAAACAGGGCTACTGGCAGGACCGCAAGCGGGAATGGCTGGCTTGCGGCATCAAGGGCGAGCTGGGACGCGGGGAAGATAGCGCCCCTGGGGGGAGCGCACGCCGGGCGTGCGCTCAACCAAAGGACGGTAAAACTATCCGTGGCGATGGGGTTGGCCGAGGTCTTGCCCGTTGCTTTGGGCAAGACCTGATGCGGGGCGAGCACGTTGTGGGTAGCAGCAAACGCGGAAACACTGTATCAAGCGGTAACGCGATGGACTACGCTGGAGGATTTTCTGAAACTCACCAGACCAGCGGAACATCCATTTTCGACCCCGTTCTCTGTGAGCTGGCCTACTCTTGGTTCTGCCCCAAACAAGGCCACGTCCTAGATCCCTTCGCGGGCGGTTCCGTTCGCGGCATCGTCGCTCATATCCTGGACAGACGATACACGGGTATCGACCTTTCGACGCGCCAGATTGAAGCCAACGAGGAACAGGCGGATGAGATACTTGCGGGGTGCGGTCCAACGTGGTTGAACGCAGACAGCGCGGACGTGGCCACTGTAGCGCCTGGCCCTTACGATTTCATCTTTACCTGCCCCCCTTACGGGGACCTAGAGCGGTACAGCGACGACCCCCGCGACCTATCAACCTTGGACTATCCCGAGTTCCGCCGGAGATACGCGGAAATCATCCACGCCAGCGCCGGGATGTTACGCCAGAATCGCTTTGCGTGCGTTGTGGTGGGTGACTTCCGGGACAAGCGGGGTTTCTACTGCAATTTTGTCAGCGACACCATAGGGGCTTTCTCTGCGGCTGGCATGGGGCTGTACAACGAGGCCATTTTGCTCACTTCTGTTGGCTCCCTGCCCATCCGCGTGGGCAAGCAGTTTACCGCCTCGCGCAAGCTAGGCAAGACCCACCAGAACGTGCTGGTGTTTTGCAAGGGCGACCCGAAGAAAGCCACCACGGAGATAGGACCGGTGGACAACGAGGACCTCATGAATCTGGTCACAACATGAGACACGAATAGCTGGTATGCCATGCTCATCTATAGTAGAATGGAGTCGTTGGGAGTTCCCGTCAGGCTTGATCCCCTGGCGACCCACGATCTCTGCTGGGGTCCAGGATGGGTGCCACTCCACCCATCCTCCAGCAAGTCTGAG
>JBDGYW010000992.1:0-2853 GCA_039588935.1 Gemmatimonadota bacterium
CGGAAGTCGCGTGTGTTCCTGCCGGTTCCTCTGGTACTGCTGACGGCGCTAAATACGCTCGCCCAGCGGATTCCCCGGTTCCCGGATCCGGGGCTCCACCGTCTGACGTCTCTCGCTGCTCTACGACCGATGGACACCTCGGACAGCCTGCGATCACTCGGCGTAACCCTGACCTCGATCGAGGACGGCATGCACCCGACGGGATCCGTCCGCCGCCGCGGACTTGCGCGCGAGGGATGGGCGTTGCTGACTTACGTGCTCGATGGCCGGCCGGGCCCGGGGCTAGTACGCCGATACGTGCGTGCCGTGGAAGTGCTCGGTGATTCGCGGCCACTGGATCTGCCAAGGACGGCCGTCAACTTCCCCTGCCTGCTGCGGTTCGCGGAGGGACTCGCCCGGCCCGAACAGGATAGCAGGCACGTGCTTTTTGAACGCATGTGCATGGCGGTGGCGATCGCGGATGCGAGCCCGTTCGGTGCGCTGCGCTTCATGGCGCTCGACAGAACATCTCGCGTCGCTGCGGTTATGAAGCTCGGCATAACGATCGTGGGCGATATCGGCTTTTACGTTGCGCGGCTGGGGTCTTTGTTGTGGGTATCGACGGCGAAAGTTTTTAAATGAACAACGATCCCGACGTGATTATCGTGGGCAGCGGTCCAGCTGGCGTGAGTGCCGCGCTTCCGCTGCTGGAAGCGGGATCGAGAGTGTTGATGCTTGATACTGGAAACGGGACCCAAGATAATGCGCCCAAAGGCAACTTCCGGACGATACGAGAGAATGATCCGGCGCAATGGAAACTCTTTCTCGGTGAAGACTTCTACGCGCTCGACAGTCAACGTGCGCCGTCCCCGAAAATGCGCGCCTCGACCCATGCCCATGTCTTCCATGGGTATGAGTCGCGCTATCGAATAACCGGCGAGAACTTTACAGCGGTAGGATCGCTGGCCACGGGCGGGCTGTCCAATGTCTGGGGTGCGGGGGTGAGTTGCCTGGACGATTCCGAACTCAGCGATCTCCCGCTGGAACGGCGGGAGCTATCGATCTCCTACCGTATTGTTGCGGAGCGCATCGGCATCTGTGGCAGCGCCGATGACGACATGTCCGCCTTTCACGGCGTGGATATTCCTCTGCAGCCACCTTCGCCGCTGGGCACCGGTACTGGAGATCTCCTTGCCGCCTACCGGAAAGACCCACAGGCTGCTTACGCGCGCGGGCTGCGGCTCGGTCATGCCAGGAACGCCGTGTTGACCGAGGACCTCGGTACGCGGCAGGCATGTGAATCCTGCGGACTTTGTGTCTGGGGGTGCGCACGAAAATCTATCTATTCCGCAGCCGATGACGTGGAGACGCTGAAACGCTTTAAGAACTTTCGCTATAGGCAGAACACGTGGGTCGACTCGTTGGGATATCACGATCGCAGTCTCCTGGTCCGATGTGCGGATATGGTGGACGGTAACGGTTATGCGCTTACCGCGCCCCGGGTCGTGCTCGCCTGCGGTGCCATCGGCACGGCAAAGATAGTTCTGCAGAGTTTGCGCGCATTCGACAGCGAGGTACGACTGTTATCAAACCCAGCGCTCGCGTTCGCTGTGTGCTTGCCGCGGCGCCTCGGTGCCGCGGTGGAGAAGAACGCCTTTGCACTGAGTCAACTCAGCTTTGCGGTGGCGCCACTCAGCGGGAACGGTCATTCCGCCTGCGGTAACATATTTGGCACCGACGGCTTACTAGCATCGGATTTTATCGGTTATCTACCGGCGTCACGGAGGGCCTCGGTCAAAATAATACGGATACTTGCACCCTCCCTGCTGGTCGCCAATTGCTTTCTCCCGGGTGAGCACACCAATCACCGAATGCGTCTTGCGCCTAATGGCTCGCTAACGATCAAGGGGGAGTACTCAACGAGACTTAACGAGATCGCAAGAGATATTCAGCCGCGGATCACATCCAGCCTACGGCACTACGGCGCATGGGTGCTACCACGTAGTTTCAGACTCATCTCGCCCGGGGAAGACGTACACTATGCCGGTACGATCCCGATGAGCAGGTCACCACTACCGCACCAAGCGGATGGCAACGGGGAGGTCACCGGTCTTCCCGGCGTTTTCGTGGTAGATGGATCGGCGCTGCCCAATCTGAGCTGTAAACCGCCGACTTTGACCATCATGGCCAACGCCGATCGGATCGGACGGCGGTTGGCTGGTTTATCCAAGGTTTGAGGCGACAGAGAGGCGCTCAGCACACCGTCAACAAGCAGTCATCGTTTCGTGATACCGCGCTTACGTAGTAGCGACAGCTGCTCCGCTATCAGACCGAGAAAAAAGAAAATCACGCCGGACACCATAGCCAGCATGGCGGCAACACTGAGGCCACGACCGCGCATCGCGATCGGGATCTCCCACAGGATACCGAAAACGATCAGGACCAACGCCGATGGAAAAAAGATCCGCATCGGATTGAACAAAACAACAATGTTCAGTATTTGTCTCACTGTGTCCAGAGCGGTCATGTTACCGATGGTGCTCACACCGAGAGTGCGAGGGCGTATGCGGATGGCTCGTTCCAGCACGCGGTGCTTCTGGTTTATGAAGGTCAGGGTAATGACATCGCTGAAGGCCATGGAGTCAGGACACAGCTCGCTATAATGTTGCGCCAGAGCCGTATTGTAGATTTTCATCCCTGAGTTGATGTCGTGAATATGAAGAGGCATCAACAATTTTGCGATCCCGCGAATCAACGCTTTACCCAGATTGCGGTACCAGTCCTTGGCTTCGATATTGGTTCGCCTGCCGACGATCATGTCTGCATCGGTGGCGAGGGTTTCTTTGAACAGGGTCTCGACATCGTCTACCAGAT
>JBDGYW010000993.1:0-2852 GCA_039588935.1 Gemmatimonadota bacterium
CTGATGGCAAGCGGGACTTGCTCGATGAGGACTTGTTGGAAGTGCTCGATCAGATGAATGAGCACTACCAACAACAGATTGGGCAATACCAGCAACAAATCGAATCGCTTCGTACGGATGTCACGTCCCAACAGGGGCAGGACGACGAAGCGCAGTTCGACTCGGCCGTCCAGGCTCTCGGCGACGAATGGCAGGACGTGTTCGGTGAAGGCGACGGGAGGAGCTTGGCCCAAGCGGGTCAGACCGATCCCGTTGCGATGACCAACTTCAACCACCGAGCGCTACTGTTCGAGGCCGTCGAAGCGGTGCGGGAAGTCAATGCCAAGCAGGGGTACAAGCCCATGCCTCTCGAACAAGAGGTGCAGTGGGCTCTGTTGCAGCGCTATCCTGACAAATATCAAAACGCCATCTCTGGAAACTCCAATTCCGGCCAAAAGCGCGGAGTTACCGCCAGTCGTCCGACTCAGCGGAGGACGCCGCCCAAGGGTCAGAACCAAAAGGTTCTGGCCGATGTGAACGCCATGCTCAAAAAGAAGGGTCGGGCACCACTTGAAATGGGCCACGAGGAGGAGTTTGAAGGAGAAGTCTGATAGGAGAAATTCTTCATGGCAACCGTTCAACCGTCTGATATCCCCGATATCGTTACGACGACTCGGGTTTCGGAGGGTCGTCTGCGCTTTCAGCAGATCGCGCAGAACCTGCCCTTCTACGAAGTGTTTTCCCGCTGGTTCAAGCGTGACAAGGTCATGTTCTCCAGCGGTTACAAGATTCAGCGCACGCTGATGAACAAACTCAATCGGGCCGCCGCGAAGCACGTTGGCTTCCTCCAACCCGACGCCGTCAACATCATGGACGTTCTGACGACCATGAGTGTTGAGTGGGTCCACGCCCAGACCGACTGGGGCATCGTCTACCAGACCGACGTGCTGATGAACTCCGGTAAGGATCTCATCCTGAACGTCATCAAGCCGCGGCGTGTCGCGTCGTTGCTGGGTCTGGTCGAGGAGATCGAGGAGCTGTCCTTCGGGACCGCGCCGAGTACTTCGGACAACGTCAACCCGTGGGCGCTGAAGTACTGGATCGTCTACAACGCGACCGATGGGTTCACCGGGGCCGCACCGAGCGGCCACACCACGAAGGGCGGCGTCAACCCGACGAGTGTGCCGAACTTCAAGAACTACTCGATCACATATGTGGACGTGAGCGACAACGATCTGGTGAAGAGCCTGCGGACGATGTTCCGCAAGTGCCGGTTCGTCTCCCCGGTCAGCCACCCCGACTACCGGGGCCAGATCAGGGACCGCTACCGTCTCTACTGCAACGAGGAAACGATTGCCGCGTTTGAAGACATCGTTCGCAGCCACAACGAGAACCTCGGCAAGGACTTGGCGATGTTCGATGGTGCCGCGTACATCGCGGGCTACCCGATCATCTACATCCCGCAGCTCGACAACGATTCGTCGAGCGACCCGGTCTACGCCGTGGACCATAGCACGTTCTACCCGGTGTGCCTGAAGGGCGATTACCTTCGGGAGAGCGGCCCGACTCAGGGCGAGTCCCACAACTCGTGGAACTGCTTCACCGACCTGACCTACAACTTCCTCGACGTGGACCCGCGGCGCTCCGGCGTGGCGGCCAAATCCGACCCGGCGTAGGGGAGGAAGTCCTGACTGAATACAAACCCTGAGAAACAGGAGTTTAATACTCATGGGTGCTACACGATATGGTGCCGAGGGCACTGTCGGCCGCGGGCTCAGTCCCGACATTTGGCAGGCATACGGCTTTATCGGCGGCGACTTCAGCGATCCGTCGAGGAAACCGTTCTTCTTCGACGACTTTGACCGCTTGGGAGTCTTGGCCACTGCGACGGCCCAAGGGCCGTACAAGACACTCCAAGAGGGCGCGTCGACGATCACGCAATATGGGACCATCGACAACAGCCAAGAGGAGTTCGGCATCTTGGCACTGGAGGCATTCGACGCCGACACCGAAGAGGCGTCGATTGAACTTGGGGCCGGCTCGGGCGGGATGGTTCGGCTCGATACTACCGCTGGCTCGCGTTCGGTGGTCTGCTGGGAAGCCCGCATTCGGCGGACTACCGTGCTCGACAACCAAACGTCGTTTGCGTTCGGACTTGCTGAACCGGGATTGGCGGCTGCTGCCACCTTGGCAGACAATACGGCTGCCCTGGCCAGTAAGGACTTCATTGGCTTCCAGACGCTTGCAGCGTCGAACGAGGAAGTGGATGCGATTTTCCGAACAGCCGGTCAAGCGCTGGTTCAAGTCACGGACAACGCTGGAACCGCTGTGGCCGCCACGTACCAAAAGTACGGTTGTGTCTTTGATCCGATGGCAGCGTCCGGCGAGAAGATGCGGTTCTTCATCGACGGTGCGGAGATCTCCTACGACACGGCTGTCACCGATGCGGTGATTGCTGGCGCGACGTTCCCGTTGGATGAGTCGTTGACCTTGCTCCTTGCTGCTCACAACGGTGACGCAGGTGCTACCAACCATCCCCTCTTCATGGATTGGTGGGCTGTCGGTTCGTATTGCATCGACCTGTAAACCCGAGTCCACCTCGCGTGGGCCTCCCGCCCCCGGCAGCTCGTAGTGGCTGCCGGGGGCACTTTGAGAAGGATGCCGGTTTCCACGGCCGAAGACGCGGCCGGGCAACTTCGCTAACCGGACCATCAACCCCGATGTAAAAGGGAGTTCTGATGTCTTCTGAAAACATCATGCGGCTGTTCAACGATTGTGTTTCAGGCGGGAAGGTCCGTCCCAAGCTCAGGATCGTTGCCAAGACTGCCGACTACCCCATTACGAGGGCCGACTTCGGCACGGTGTTCACAACC
>JBDGYW010000994.1:0-2850 GCA_039588935.1 Gemmatimonadota bacterium
ATGGACAGATTCATGGTGGACGCCACCTTGTAGGTGTGAAACTTGCCACTCAACGTCTCCCGAAGAGCGGACGACACCAACGCATGTTCGTCCTTGTTCATAGCTCTGCTCCTTTCGCTGTGTCACCCACCTAGAATCGCCTTGGCCACGTCCATGCGCTGCAACGACTGCATCGCGCTCGTCTCCTGACACTCGAAGAGGTACTGCCACAGGGCGTTGAACATCACCTGCTTCTCGTCGTCTGTCAGCGGCCAGTCGTGAATCTCTCGTCCGAATGTGTCCTTGCTCATAGCTCTGCTCCCTTCTCTACGGGTCCGAAGTAGGACTCCCAGTGCTCCCGCACTTCCTCAGCCTCCGCCTTTGCCCATTTCTCATGGTTCTTGAATGCCCATACGCGGTATAGTTTAGTCTTCCCCCTCTTGTCTGTCATTTGAACGCGCCGCTTCTGCTTCGTCCTACCAGGCAGGCGCGAGCAGCACTCGACCGCGATCTTCGGGTTCTCGAACAGGGTCTTGTTGACGAACGTGATCCGCGCTCGAGCCGGCGCCGTATCATCCTCGCTGAACCACTGCTGTACCTGATCGGGAGTGGCGAGCTCGCACTCGCCGGCGTTCCGTGCCGCGAACATGAGCTCGGGCTCGGGCGCCACGTCGTCGAGCAGCCAGCGAGTGAGGTCGTCGCTCGTGGCCGACACCGCATCGTCCAGGTCGTGCTCCCACATGCTCGGGGCCGAGGCGTGCGGGTTGAACCCGTCCATCTCGAAGTCCCGCAGCCAGCGGAACACGCGCCGAGCGCCATCGAGCTCGACCTCGTTGCGGTCCTGGTCGTAGCCCCAGATGTAGGAGGGGCAGAGCTCGACGTGGTAGAAGTCGTTCTCCCTCTTCTCGTTCGTGATCCGATGGACGGCGAACCGCCTCTCGTCCTGCTCGATCTTGATCGCGGCGATGTGGTTCGACGTGACGAACATGTTGGCGTGGCACTTGACCCGCACGATGTCGTGACCCTTCCGCTCGTGGTCCACCATGTCGGCGGTGACGAAGTTACGCACGAGCGCAGCGATGTCGCGCGAGTCGCTCGACCCACCGCTCGCCTTGTCGTCCGCGATAACGAACTGCTTCGTCACCCACCCGTTGAAGCGCGACGCCAGGCCGTGCTGGTTGGGCGACGCCACGTTGGCCTCGCCGTAGATCTTAGACATGATGTCGGCGATCGAGCTCTTCCCCACGCCCTTCGGCCCCCACATGACGAAGGCGAGGTTCATCTTAGCGCCCGGGTTCTGGAGCGGGTAGGCCAGCCACTGCTGGAACCAGCGGACCTTGTCCGCATCGCCGTCGAACACGAGCTCGAGGAGCTCGAGCCACGCCCGCACCTCCTCGGGCTTGACCTCGTCCGGCCACGGCTCGAGGCCCCAACCCTTCCATGTGTTGAGGTACGAGTCGAAGATGCGCTCCCTGCCCGGAGCGTACGACGTGCCGTCCAGGTCCATCCGCTGCGGCCACTGGGTGTACATCTTGGCGGGCGAGATCGGCTTGGTCGACCCGTCGGCGTGCGTCACCGTGATCTTGTCGAGCGAGCATGGCCCGCGGTTGGCCCACTCTGTGATGGACACGGCGGTGCTCTCCGGATCGTCGTGCGTCAGGTCGATCATGTGGTACGCGCCCTTCCGACGCAGCACTGCGTACCGCTGGCCGTACTCCATCAGCTTGGCGTGCAGGGCCGAGGCGGGCTCTCGAGCCAGCGCACGGTACGCATCGACGCCGTGGTCCCGCAGGTAGTCGTCCAGCCCCACCTTCTCACCGCCGGGCGAGGGCAGGTCGACGCGGCACACCTTGGCGCCTCGCTCGATCAGGCGGGTGGCGAGCTCGAACAGTGCGCGCTGGACGTGTCGGTTGTCGGCCAGGTCCGAGTCGAACACGAGCTCGACCTGCCTCCCCTTCCACTCGATCGCCTCGAGGTCGGGCAGCAGGCCCTCGACCACACCTCGGAAGGACCACACTCCGCCCAGAGCGATGGTGGCCACCTTCTCCTGCGTGGCCTTGGCGGCCTTGAGCTCGCCCTCTGTGATGGTGATGGGCCGCAGCAGGTGCTCGTGGTCGAGATACTCCGCCCAACTGCCGCCATCGAGGTTGGGAGGAAAGTAGATGTAAGGGAGGGAGCTCGCCGGCTGTAGGTACTTCGGGGCGTTGTCCGCCACGGTCTTGAACCGCAGGCGGTGGTAGCCTGTAGCCTGACCGTGTCGGTCAAAGTATGGGATCGCGAAGCCCATGCGCGAGTCGGCCACCCCATACTGTGGTGCTTCGTGCGGGTGGAAGGGCTTCAGGCCGAGCGCTGCCACGCTGTCTTCTGACAGGCCTGACAGCACGATTCGCTCGATGAGGAAGAGTTTCGGGTCCATTCAGACGCCTCCGCGTGATCGGGTGATTGAGTGAAAGAGATCCCCGTGGGGAGTAGCTGATAAGAAAGAGGAATAAGAACTAATTCACTCTTTCACTCTTTCACTAGAATATAGTAGTTGTAGAGAGAGACATAAACACATAGGACTGCAAGCCGCTCGTAGTACTGTTTGAGTGATTCGTTGGCTCATTGGGGCCTTGGCACCACCAGGATCTCCTGCACCTTCCGTGCCATCCAGCACCCCCTCGGGGTGTGATCCATGCGGTAAAGCTCTTGCTCATGCTGGAAGAGTAGCACAGACTCGTGACTTTGTCAAGTGCAACAAAATGTTGCACCTAGGGAGCCAACGATTCCAGGCACTTAGCGGAGGGGGTGCAGCATTTTGTTGCACTGTGACGCTATAGTCACAGCAACACGAGCTCTAAGTCCTCGACATCCCTCACTTGTGCAGCTCAC